>QNDS01000154.1 GCA_003644925.1 Candidatus Fermentibacterota bacterium | reverse complement strand
TATTAGGACCGCAGCTGCAGACGAAAACACCTGTCCTCATTTCCCCCCCCTGTTCGCATCTGCCAGTACCCTGCCGACCGCGGCAGCGGCTTCTATGACAGAAGAGGCTATATCCTGCGGACCGCCTGCGCATCCCGCGGTAAAAATGCCCGGGACAGAGGTCGATACTGATGAAAACGCTGGTTCAGGTTTTTGGATGAATCCTTCATCACTGCACTGCAGGCCCAGCAGCTCTATGAACCTGGAAGTTCCCTCTGAGGGAAGCATTGATGTACCGAGCAGCAGCAGGTCGGCTTCCGCCTGGAAACTGCCATCAGCCGTGCTGCAGGTAATACTCAGGGTTTTATTGTCTCCCGTCGTTTGAACCCGGGGCATCTGTGTGTACAGGATCACATCAGCCTCAGCAGTAAGCCATTTACTATGGTTCCTGTCCTCGAGTGCAAGCGGTGAATATGAAGCATCCAGAAAGACTACAGGTCGGATATCCGGGAGTTTTTCGTGAAGGTAATGAAGGAACTTCAGAGAGTACATGGTATTGATATTTGAGTGGCTTCCTGTGCCGTCTGCATGAACTATTATCGCTGTAGACGCAGGTTTCAGGCCATTTTTCGTTACCAGTTCTCCGGATGTGGGACCGTTCGAGGAGTAGTACCGTTCGAATTCCGATGCGGTAAAAACTCCTGGAGATATCCCCCACTGGAATTTCTCAAATACTTCCCCCGGAGAAGGCTGATAACCTGTCGAAAGTATTAAGTCGGAAACGGTTATATCGAACTCCGAATCCACCTCCGAATAATCTACTGCCGCGAATACACATGCGTCGGCGCACAGGCTGCAGTTTTCATCGCCGTTCCATCTGAGGCAGTGCTCTCTGTCTATCCAGGGGACATTCGGCAGGGCTCCTGCACAGGGGACTGAGATAGCCTTTCTGCTCGAGAGATTCTCTTCGAAGCTATTGCTGATCTCGACCTGGCAGGCATTCCAGCATTCGGCGCAGCCGATGCATGCAACAGGGTCCACGCAGGATGCCTGTTTACGTATCCTTACCCTGAAATCTCCGATTGAACCTTCAATTGAGAGTATTTCCCCCAGTGTGATCACATTTATGAGATCGTTCCGGAGAACCTCCTGCTGCATGGGGGAGACCATGCAGGTGGCGCATTCCATCGTCGGGAATATATCCTCACAGCGGATGAGCCGGCCGCCGATTACGGAGGAGCTCTCGACCAGATGAACCTGCCTTCCGGCCGAGGCGAGTAGTAAAGAGGCCTTCATTCCGGCGACACCGGCCCCTATAACTAGAACATCAGCCACTACAGAAGGGTTTCCTTCCCGGTGGGATTCGGACCCATTTGCCTTATCTTCTCGGTGAACTCCTCCACGACCTGCTGAAAACGGGCTCCTTCAGAAGCGGAAATCCAGGAGAGCCGGAGCCTCTCCGCCTCCAGACCCAGGCTTTCGACTACCTTCTTCAGTACCGCGAATCTGCGTCTTGCATAGTAGTTTCCTTTGTCATAATGACAGTCGCCCGGGTGACACCCAGCAATAAGGACACCATCAGCACCCCGGAGGAAGGCGTCCGTCACCATTTCAGGATCAACCCTGCTGGAACACATGACCTTTATCGGAACCAGATTCGGGGGCATTTTCAGCCTGCTGGTACCGGCCAGGTCTGCTCCCGCATAGGAGCACCAGTTACAGAGAAACCCTATGATACGAGGTTCGAAATCTTCCATTATTGAAACTGTCAGGCTGTTAGAACTGAACCTGTGCTTTGTGTTTTCCGTCTCCCTCGGTGGCGCAGAACAGAAGGGTTTTCCCTGTTCGTTCGCACCATGCCTTTATGTCAACCGGGAAAGAGGGGCAGTCCGCGAGAACCTCCAGCATGTCGCCCGGCTGCAGTTCTTTTGCCTTTATAGCTATTTTAAGTATCGGCTGGGGGCATTTCAGTCCAAGTGCATCAAGTACAATAGAAGCCATTATGTATTTCCTTTCGTATTAGAATGAGAATGTTGTTTTCGCGTCTTGAATTTCGGCCATGAAGGTGGTCGCGCCGCCTATAGTGATATCGTCCCTGAGATCGGAAGCGGTAACGTCATGTGCTTCAAGACCCAGTTCGCACAGCATCATACGGCCGCCGAGAACCATTACTCCTTCGAGAAGATCCTTCATGTCGGGCATACCTTTTCCGGTCATGCTTTCCAGGAAGCCCGGTTTAAGAGCCGGAACCGCCGCAGGCGTGAAGAAAATAATAACATCATCGCCTGATGCTATCGCTGAGGAAGCCAGAACGAATGCAGGATATATGTTGGAATTTGCAGATCCGTTACAGATGAACGCTACTTTACCCATTAAAGAGTCTCCTTCCGGGTTAGATCCCGAGTTTATTCAGGCGCTTTTTCAGCGCCCGTTTGAATTTTCCTCTAACATCTTCAATGTCCGCTTCCGGCCATTCCCTGTTCAGTGATTCCAGAACAGCTTTGACAAGACCAGGCCTGCGAAGATAGTAGCATCTGTAGGAGCCGTCCTGGTCCGAAGCAACTATTCCGGAGTTCTTCAGAATTGAAAGGTGCTGGGATATGTTGGGCTGTCTGACATCGAGTATTTCATGCATGGCTGAAACGCATCGGGGACTCCGCAGCAGCTCATCCATTATCATCAGCCTCACCCTGTGAGCCATTGCTTTAAGTACTTCAGCAATTGCCTCATAATCGGTTTGATCATGCCTGTTGTCAGAGATTGTATCACCGTTTCTTTAACAAGATATTCCAATATTCGAATACGGAATCGTATTCCAATTTCATGCTGCTGTCAAGTTCTATTCGAACAGCTGTTCTTTTCACTATTTCCGATAGTTTCAGTGCGAAAATCGGTTTTACTGAAACCTGTATTCAGATGAGTTCAGAGTTAGAGATAAAAGGTCAGATCTGCTGATCCTTCCGGCTCACTATGTCATCCCCGCTGATAATTTTTCTTCTTTCATCTTTATCTTTGTACATGAGAGAATCGGCATTGCTCAGAAGCATTCCGATCTGAGTCTGATAGCAAAGTACCGTGGAATAGTATCCTATACTCAGGGACAGTGTGAATGTAATGGGCTTAGTCTCAAGGGTTTCTTCAATCCGTTTGTCTACTCTGGCTCTGATGGATTCTACGGTAAGACCCGGAGTATCGAGGAAAAGCACAACGAACTCGTCTCCACCCAGTCTGGCAATAATATCCGAATCCCGAAAGCAGCTCTTTAATACCCTTGCAGTGATCATCAGGGCCCTGTCACCCTCCGGATGACCAAGCTTATCGTTTATCAGTTTAAGGTAATCGAGATCAACGTAAAGAAGACCGATCTCAGGTTGCTTTCGAAGGGAGGAATCGAGCAGCTGCTTGCCCAGCGTCATGAACCCCCTCCGATTATACAAGCCTGTAAGACTGTCGCGGAGAGAAAGTTCCGTGAGCCTTTTTTCAAGGCGGACGCGCTTGGTGATATCGAGAAAGGAAAGAATGTAGCACTGATCATCATCATCAGTATCCACACTAATAGCTGTGGCATGTGCCATGAAAGTTGTGCTGTCCCTGCGCTGACACTCTATCTCGTCATCCCACTGCCCTCTCTCTTCAATACAGTCCAGAAGGGTGTCAAAGTCGCCCATGTAGGGAAGGAGGTCCGAGATGTCCAGATTCAGCATCTCCGTTCTGCTGTACCTCCAGTAGTTCAGAGCTTCCACATTAGCGTAGTCTATCTTCCATGAACTGTTGGTAATGATCATTGCACTCAGAGCACTGTCCAGTGCGCTGTTCTTCTTGATCATATCACTCTGGAGGCGCTTTCTCTGGGACGTATCCCTCAAAGTAATAAGGATGACGCTTTGATCGTTACTGCTGACGAGACTGATGGTCATGTCCATTGATTTGATGGAATCATCATGACATTTCACTTTCTGATCAAGAAATACACCATCAACAATCTCGGGGATGCCATCTTTCAGGTGCAGATGATTGGACGTTTTGTCATCAGGGAGGATATCTGTCAGTTTCTTACCGATCAGGTTCGAACGTTTGTAACCGAGCACAGCTTCAACGGCATCGCTTATCCTCTGTATTGTGCCTGAAACCGCATCGACTACCACCAGGATATCGACCGCGTTCCGAAATACAAGCTCAAGGCTGTTAAGCTGATGCTGCAAGTGAACATTCTGCTTTTTCAGGTTGGCAACAGTATCAGATGATGCTTCCAATATAATTCTCCTGTTTCTAAAATACTGAAAGGTACAATAATCAATTTCGCGAATCCGAAACACTGCTGTATTGACGGAATCGTTGTATGAGATTTATCGTTCTGCATGCAACTGGGAATCAGCCCGCGCAGAGGCTCACAGATAAAGGGGATGAAATGGGGAAGAAGCTCGAGCTTTATCCGGGAGAAAACATACTTGTCGACACGAAAAGATCTACCCTGCAGGGGAAAAAGGTGAAATTTCCTGTTTATTCGCGATGCGTTCTGACAGATCAGAGATTCGTATACTTCGATCTTGGCAAAATGGCTCCTTTTCACATGCAGCTGGGCATTCTGATCATGCTGCTTGTGAAGGGTAATCCTGTAAGCTTCCCTCTGGAAGGGCTCAGGGCATGCAGAGGTAAATATGCCAGGAATAAGAAACTGCTGGAGCTGAAAGCCATAGATGGGTCGGTAGTACTGCTTAACAGCTTTGAAAAATCCCTTGAATGGTTCAGAGATTCTCTCCTGAGCAATGGCATAGGTCTTTCCCAGGCCGGTGAGGAAGAGTGGCAGGTTACACCCTGATACGATCTTAATTCTTGAATATCATAAATATCAGGGGTGCTTCCTCGCATTGCCCTTTGAAGTTTCGACGGGATATCTCTCTTTGTTGAGCTGAAGCTTTCTATTTACGATCTGTTCAATATCCAGCTTCAGTTCATGAGCGAGAATAGTCAGGAATATCGCTATATCGGCTATCTCTTCTCCGATTAAGATGATGGAATCATTATCAAGATTACTGGATTCATCGCAGGTTTTCCACAGAAAATTCTCAAGAAGTTCTCCGGATTCGATAACAATCGCTTCAGCCAGGTTCTTCGGATCGTGAAACTGTTTCCAGTCGCGAAGGTCACGGAATTCGATGATCTTTTCTCTAAGCCTGTCAAGCATAACGCCCCCCGGTGGATTAGGAGTTAATTTACTATCTGAACACTCTGTTCAGTTACAATCATTGCATCATTGATCAGTTCGGTAACTGTTGTTATCAGTGAATCGGGACCCTGGAATTCTGTCTGTTCACTCCTTACAAGGAGCGGGTGACCGTTTTCGAGAGTATAGTGTTCCCTGCCGTACATTCCCATCCCGTCACGATGGAAACTTTTTATCGTCCTGTTGTTCTGATCGAATTCCGGTGAGATAAGTCTGCTTTCCTCGTATTCCATAGAGCGGAAGAACGTTCCGGTATCCGGATCGAACAGCCAGAAGTACCAGCAGGTATTTGGTCCTGCGGAGGGGGATTCCATCAGACGAAAATCGGTATAACCGTCGAAGTTCATATCCTCCGCGATGAAGTATCCCCCAAGCTCACTGTTTTCATTGTAGTTCGATGCAAGCCCTTCGAATACAGCCATGCTGTCTCCGTCCAGGGACGCAGCCGTCAGGGTGTGAGCCAGCCGGAATCCCGGAGCCGCATCCGGAGGACCCACCCAGTAGAGGGATATCTCGAACAGTTCCAGATCACTATGAACCGAAAGCGTGCACTGTGTCAGCCCCGGACTGGCAACCGATGGCTCGTTGATTCCGCTCTCCTCAATACCGATTGAATCGAAGGGAGCCAGTTCACGTTCACATAGCTGTTCGGTGCCTGCATTCTGATGGGGCGCATCACCACAGCAGCAAAGGAATGCCGTTATTAAAAGAACCCCGAAAATCATACCCGAAGATGCCATACCTGACCCCTTTGTTGAATACATTCTGCTGTTTCCAAGTCATCATAATGCCATGCAATGTAAACCGGTAGATCGTACCGGGCAAGTCCCGGATGTTCCGGGATCAACAGGATTTCAGCGAATATAGCTTTATACCGTGACACTGTTTCCACAGAAGTGTAGTATTGAAATGCAGAATAACCAGAGAGGTGAGTGGATCGATGATAAGCAATCCTGTAATAGACTCCCTGATGAGCAGAAAATCTATAAGAAAATACCGGGAGGAACAGCCTTCGGACGAAGTAATAGAGACCATTGTCCGTGCCGGTCAGCAGGCTCCGTTCGCCATGCAGCTCGGCAGCGTTCTCCTGTCCAGAGAGATCGAGCACAATGTGTTCAGGGCTCCGCTTCTTTTCACCATATGTGTCGATGTATACAGAATGGAAAAGATCATGAAGAAACGGGGCTGGAATAGAAAAGCTTCGGACATTTATACGCTGCTGTTCGGGATCCAGGATGCTGCCTATATGGCGCAGAACATGGTGGTAGCCGCGGAAAGTCTTGGGCTTGGAAGCTGCTATATCGGAGCTGCTCCATTCATGACGAAGAAGATCAGGGAACTGTACGAGCTGCCGGACAGGATTTTCCCCCTTGTAATGATGACGATGGGGTACCCTGCGGAAGCTCCGCCCGTCAGACCCAGATACCCCATGGACTTTCACCTGTCCGAGAGCAGATACACCTGTTACACTGATGATACGGTTTCCGAAGCTGCGGAGGTAATGGATTCCGGATACCTCAGACAGAACTACTACAGGGAAGCCAACTACATGATACCGCTGCCTGAAGGAACGGAAGAGAAATTCGATTTTGACAGTTACTCCTGGACGGAGCACATATCCCGGAAGCTGGGACTCTGGGGCGAAGATCCCGAGGAACTTCTGAGTAATCTGAAACTGTGCGGGTTCGAGATCTGATTCGACAGCACGGAAGGATTGATTTTTTCGGTATCAGAAGAAGGAAATTCATTCTGTGAGATATGTTTGAATAAGACTACGCATAATATCATTGACAAGCCTTCAAATACTACGAATGCTCACATGTACGATCATAGACCTATCTTGGATAGGGAGATAATAATGAAACTACTGTTTGTTCTAACTCTGATCATCTTAACATCCACTTCATGGGCCTACTTTGAG
>QNDS01000153.1 GCA_003644925.1 Candidatus Fermentibacterota bacterium | reverse complement strand
CTCCGGAAAATCCGATGGAAGCGATACTTCAGAGTAGACATCTCCAGAAAGGTTTCGTCCGAACCCCCGGGGCCTGTGATCACTGCTATTGAACGAATTGTCCTCCTGGCAGGAGAAGGGTGTCTCTGGAGGATTCTCAGGCCGTACAGTAAATGACCATTCTGTCGAGCTGGAAGACCATTTGATGCTGACATCAACCTTTTCGCCCAGTGTAAAAGCCGGCACAGGCGTAAGTACCAGTCTCTCGCCGTCTGAGGAGACGTAACGCCGGCATTCATACTCTCCCGAAACACTTCCGGTTACATGAACATCCAGTATTTCAGGGACGGGTCCATCGAACCCGATTATCAGGCTGCTTTCAGTGCTTTGCCAGTCGGATCCATCCAGAGGAGATATGTAGATAATTCCGTTTCCGGTCGACATGGATGAGATTGTGAACAAAGCGGCCGAGAGCACGCATATTAATATTTTCATATCAGCAGCCTATTGTATCCCGAGACGGACAGCTTCCTGCGGCTCCTGCTGTTTGAGGAGCTCGTAGTCTGCATACTGTGTGAGAATGTTCATCTGTGAAATTTCATTCGCCAGAGAGTTGTCCAGGTCCCGGTAGAGAATGATAGCATCGTTGACGGAGTTGAATATATCCTGATCGAGATCGTAGAACCTGCTCGTGAGGGCACGGTTGGCAGCCTGTTTCTGCTCTTCAGTCATACCTTCACGGACCGCTCCCAATTCAACGAACTGGCTTATGTAATCTTCCTTCATGGCTGCGATCAGGGGCCAGAGCTCCTCCGCAGTCAAGCCCCGGTTCACCACTTCATTCAAACTGGCATACATTTCTTCATAAACATCTGCAACCCTGTTTCCAAGAGCCTCAGGACCGGCAATTTCTTCAGCCTGATCCGAAGTATCATCAGATCTATCAGCTGCTTCCCCGCCGCATCCTGCTGCAAGCAGTATTAAAAGAAAAGTAATAGCTGTTAATGACCATTTCATTTTTTGTCTCCTTCTGATGGGGCGGACGTCACTTGCGGTACTTACAAAGAGTATCTTTCATAATTCCTATCATTCTATCGGCAGTAGCATCCCAGTTGAAACCTGCGGCCCATTCCAGACCGTTCTTTCCAAGGTCGGATCTCAGAGCAGGATCGGAAGTCAGCCTGTCCATTTGCGCTGCCAGCTCTTCCACGTTACCATGAGGTACCAGAATACCTGTTCTGCCGTCCTGTACCGAATCCCGAAGGCCATCACTGTTGCTGGCAATAACAGGTGTTCCGCAGGCGTTTGCTTCGATTACCGTCAGACCCCATCCCTCCTTTTCAGATGCAAAGACTGCTGCCCAGGCTTTCCGGAGCCAGTGAAGCTTGCGTTCCTGAGGTACAAATCCTTCGAAGATTACAGCATTGCCGAGATTCAGGCGTAATGCAGTTTTTTTAAGCTCTTTCTCGTAATCACCGGATCCCAGTATTACAAGCCTGTAGTTTTTTCCGGCATCCCGGAGCACAGCCAGAGCAGCGAGAATGAACTGTACGCCCTTGTACTTCTTCAGTCTGCCTACGTAAAGGAATGTACCCTGCTGCGGATCCGGTTTTCCAGGACTGTAGAGATCAGTGTCTATCCCGCATGGGATAACCGTAATATTCTCTACCGGAATACCTCTTCGTGCAAGATCCATCTTTGTGGACTCGGAAATGGCTACAAAGGGACAGTTATGATAAACTCCGGGTATAAAGGATTCCATAAAATTTACATACAATGCAAGTGGCAGAGCAACTTCTTTGTATGCTGTTGTGCCGAACAGATGGGGAACGATGGTAAGAACAGGGGCAGGAGACCATCGAGGACTGTAGAAAGGTATCTTGCAGAGGTCCTCGATCACAAGGTCGAAATTTGCTCCAATATCGAGGGAGAGGGCGAACTTCTTCAGCGAAAAATTAAAAGTGTTCCGTTTTCCATGGCGGAGGATACGCACACCGTCCATCATCTCTTCGGGAGGAAGTCCGCCTGCCGCCTGTGAGATCTGTGTAACCGTATGGCCCGCTGCCGCTGTTCTCCTGAGTATCTCATGCAGGTGTATCTCCGCGCCGCCGGTCTCAGGATTCTTCGGATCCCTCCAGTTGAGAGCCAGAATGCGCATGTCAGGTATCCCGCTTCTTTCCGGCGATGATTCCGATGATGTAGCCGAGTTTCGGTCCGAGGAAGGATGCTTCCACCTTTCTCCTTAGATTACTGCGAAACCTGTGAACAGGGGGCAGGAGAACAGGTCTCAGGGGCATTCTGATACCAAGTTTCATCATCAGTTCCCGGAGTATTTTATAGGCGAGGGAGGGGGAAAAGAACCTTCCGTAAGTGCTTTCGGGCTCCAGACCTGCTTCTCTTAGAAGGTCGGCAAGCTGTCGCGGGGTGAACTGGGTTTCCCACCCGGCGAACCAGACATTCATTGCAATAAGAACCTTCTTTATCAGTGTGTAGATATGAACCGTCTGGGGTACGTCAACAAGAACCGTTCCGTCATCCTTCAGCACCCTTACATTTTCATGCAGGAGAGGCATCGGATCGCGAAAATGCTCCAGAACTCCCTGGTGAAAAACAAGATCAATGGAAGCATCCCGGAAGGGCAGGGCAAGGGCGTCGCCGCATACCAGGAGTAACTGCACATTCGCTCTCTGAGCTGCCTCCCTGGCAAGTCTGAGAGCTTCGTGAGAGTAATCAAGCGCTACCGAAATCGCTCCTTTTTCCGCAAAAATGACACTATCCCTTGCGGTTGCGGCGCCTACCTCCATTACAACGGCGTCTCTTACATCCATGCACTTGAGAATTTCCTCAGGTATACGACCATCGTTGTCGTAGATCTCGGAAAGGTCACGATCTCTTTTCCAGAAATCGTCCCAGTGTTTTCGTCCGGATGTTCTTTCAATCATATAGGTAATCTAAACAAAAGGGGCCGGACCTAACATCTAAACATTTTTCCTTGTTTCAAGTATAGGGGTCGTATCTTGAATTTTGGCATTCGTAAATGTCATACAAATGAAATGCCAAAATTCAAGATACGACCCCTATAATGTTAAGATGTCAGGTCCGGCCCCAATAATTCTTAAGCTATAGCTTCAGAAGATCGATGACGGCAGAGCCCTGAGTATCGCGAACCTCAGCGAAGTAGCATCCCGCAGCCGCTTCCGAGGCATTCCATGCAAAAGAACCGGTGAAGGGTTCGCTCAATACAGTTCGTCCCTGAAGATCATATATGCTGATGGTTCCACTGTTGAAACCATTACCACTGATAACCACTGAACCTGAGAATGGATTCCCGCTTGCTGTAAGTGTGCGAAGCGCAGCGGTTTCTTCTTCCTCAATGGACTGGAACAGCTGGATGTAGATCTGTATGAATCCGTTGAAGTTACTTGCAAGAACATCAGGGAGACCGTCTTCGTTCCAGTCATCTATCCAGAATCTTGCGCCTCCACTGCCTGTTGAAATAATGTATTCACTTCCGGAGAAGACCGGGTTTTCATTCGTTCCAGTATTCTCGTAATAATATATTTGTCCGCCATTTACACCGATCAGAATATCCTTCATGCCGTCCAGATTCATATCGTAAACCTGGGGGCAGTTACGGTAACTGGCAATAGGCACTCCGGAATTCTGGATCAATGAATATGAATTGTAGACAGGATCATCATCACTTGATTCGTTGATGTAGAGCCTGAGGTTCCCCGGTGACTCATTCCCTACAAGAAGATCTCTCTTGCCGTCTTCGTTCCAGTCGACGCATACGGGAGCGGAATTGGAGCCCGCATCAATAGTAGTAGCGCCGCAAACGAGATCTGCTTCTTTTGTTAGCGTAATGGGCGCTTCGGATGTTCTCCGGTAGTAGTGTATTTGACCGTATCGCTCTCCAACAATGATATCAAGCATTCCATCATTATTGTAGTCCACAACCTGTGGATTTGTTGAGCCGGTGCATCAACCGTAACCCATGGTTATGTTGACTCCATCTGCTTGAAGGTATGCGAAAGAATTGAAAACGGGAGACTCGTTTGTACCTTCGTTCTTGTAGAATCTTATGTTTCCGTAATAGAACTGCCCTGTGATCAGATCTTTCAGCCCATCACCGTCCCAGTCAACAACGCATGGGGCTCCGTAGTACTGCACATCTATGGTTGTACCGGCACATTGCAGGTAGTAAGGCGTATCGAATGTGAAAGGAGCTGATGCCGCCATGGCCGCGAGAAGCAGTAATGGTATGAATAATAGTGGTTTCATGGAATTCACCTTTCCCGTAAGTTAATAAATACTCACTAAATGAATATGTTGAATATTCCCGGGCAGGCAAGGGTTTAGAGGGGATTGTGAAAGGGACCGGGCTTTAAAGGCCCGGCCCCGCAGCTGAACACTCAGCAGATCAGTTTATGAGGTCTCTTCTTCCAGTCCATCCGAGGTAATTGTTGCTTACCATCCTCCAGTACCGGTTCAGTCTTCTGGGTACCGATGCCCTGTCCCAGTCGGTAGGTCTGTACGATCCCGGGTCGGGAACCACAAGGGAGCCGACGTACGTACCCTGGTCGTAAACCTTCTGGATCTCTTGCGCTATCTCATTGATGTCCTGCTGAGAAGCCACTCCGTTTGAGGTAGCCTTGTAGAATTGAACTGTTACTCTGATGGGGAATTCAGGGTCTCTTTCGATCTCAAGATCATCTATCTCGGTGAAAGGACCTTCCAGTTCCCCGTGCCCTATAACGGCGGCTTCAACATCTGAACTCCTGGCGCTGTAATCAGCCGAAGCACCCATCGGCGCGCACGAAGATTCGTAGCAGACATCATCAAAATATGTGCTTTGAGGACTTGTCTGTTTCAGAGGTATCTGTATCAAGAGGACCATATTGAGATTACTCTCATCCGAGATGTCCGAGGGGTCTCCGCCGCTGTTCGCGTAGTCGATCCTGAAATCCGAAATCCTCTGTCCTGTAAAGCTGGCGCGCTCCCCGTCCTCGTTGAAGAACAGCCTCTGGCCCCAGCTCCATGAACCGGGAACTGCGTCTCTGGTATTATCGATTACAGTAACGCTGGTGCCTTCTCTGGTGACCAGGATGGTGAGTACGGCAGGATCGCCTTCGTAGGACTGGTAGTTGTAGAGTACAGGGTTGAAGGTAGCATTTCCCGAGCTTGGAATCGGCAGGAATACCGCCTGGGCACTTACAAGAACGGAGCTGTCCCTCTCTGCGAGAAGACTGTGCTCATCGCCGTCCCACGATTGAGGATCGTGAAGATAGTAGCGGATGTTGTCAACAAAGTCTGTGAGAGAGACAGGCGCCAGATCTTCCCCTATCTCGTTTCCTACCAGAAGATAGAAGTTGTCCGGATCCAGGTCCGCTGAAATATCGTGGAAATTTGGAAACCTTATCACGGGCATACACGTAAGAGTGGGCTGTTCCGCTCCATTCTCATAGCTGTGAACCTGTATGGTCATATCAGAGATATTGGGTCCCCAGCATGAGCCGGAATAACGCCCGGTATCCTCCCAGGTTACGTTTACCACATCGAGTCCGTGACCACTTGCCATCTTTATGACACTCTGGTCCCATACCATCTCCGATACCCTTTGAACTACTTCCCGGTAGTTATCATCTCCAGATCTGCCGGGACAGAAGTATCCGGCTACAGAAACAGAGAGAATCATCAGTGATGTCATTGCATTCAGAAACATTTTCAACCTCCCGTGTTGTTTTCACTGCTGTTACAGAATCGGGGGGCATATTATTCCATTTGTTACAATCTGTTACAAAACATTCATCCTCCAGTTACTTTCACTGTTCAGCTTCAGGGAACAATTAGGAGGGGTTGCAATTATGAGAAGTTGTCATTCATGTCTTATCACTCTGGTTCTTATTATTTCCGGTTCAGCCACCTCGGCACTTGAACCGCCGGTACATCCTCTTTTTGACGGGGACCAGGTTCATGAGTTTCATCTAACCTTTGAGCAGAGTAACTGGTGGGAGCAGCTGGAGAACAACTACCTAAGCCAGATCTACATCGAAGCTTCTTTCGACTGGGAGAGTATACATCTGGATTCAATAGGGGTCCGTTTCAAGGGGGGAAGCAGTTACTTCTCCAACATGACCATGAAAAAGTCGTTCAAGCTGGACATAGACGTATTCGTGGAGGGGCAGGAGATCTACGGTCTGGATAAACTCAATCTGAACTGCAATTTTAACGATCCCAGTTTCGTAAGGGATATGTGCGGCTACGAACTTTGCCGCGCGATCGGACTGCCAGCCGAGCGCACCAACTTTGTTGCACTCTACATCAATAACACATACTGGGGCCTGTACACACTTGTAGAACAGTATGACCAGGAGTTCATTGACTCCCGATTCGGGGATGGGGAGAACGGAAATCTCTGGAAAGGAGACGAGCATGGAAGCCTGGAATACCTCGGCTCCTCACCTGACTCCTATTACGGTCAGTACGAGCTGAAGACAAATGAAGAGCAGAATGACTGGACAGCCCTTATCGATCTGACTTTCGGCATTAACAATACTTCATTTCCGTATCTTCTGGACTCCCTGTCGAGCCTTATGGATATAAACAGCGCGCTGGCTCTTCTTGCGGTGGATAACCTGGTGGTCAATCTGGACAGTTACGCTGGCAGATGCTGCAACTACTATCTTTACAACAGGGAGCGGGATGACCGGTTCGTCTTCGCGAACTGGGATATGAACGAATCATGGGGTGTGTTCAACAGTTGGGGCATGAGCATCCCTGACCTCCGGGAGCTGAATATTGAGTGGGTTTCTCCGGATTACGATGAGGAACGACCCCTGGCCGAAAAGCTCTGGTCTATCGACGAGATGCTGGAGGTTTACAAGGGGCATCTGCGGAGGATGCTGGCAGGTGAGGCGCACCCGGACGAGATACTGCCCAGGATGGATGAGCTTCGAGAGTTGATTGCTCCCTGGGTCTACATGGAAACACCCCCGCAGATGCTCTTCACCGCAGACGAGTTCGATGCTGCAATGACCACTGATATCCAGATTGGCGGGGGTCCCGGGCCGGCCAGATACGCGCCAGGCCTTCAACCTTTTATAGAGGGCAGGTATACGTATCTCACCAGCATACTGGGCACATGGAATCCGATTGATGACCTTGTATT
>QNDS01000152.1 GCA_003644925.1 Candidatus Fermentibacterota bacterium | reverse complement strand
GGGATAGTAAGAGTTATCGAGTAGTCGCCGAAGTCGCTGTAGAATTCACCCCTCCAGTGATACCTTCCCCTGTGCCATTCATTTTCATCAAGAACACACATTTTAGGATACCACTGTGTTATCTGGTACGTATCTCCCAGGTGCCCCATCCTGCTCCAGAAACTTGGTATCTGCACAATGAAGTCTCCCTGAAGCAATGCAGTTTCCCCAGGATCAAGGGGATAATCAAGGGTTATGAAACCAAGGGAACCGTCTACGGAAATATCAACCGGATTCCCGTTCAGACTCCAGTTTGAAAGGTCTATCCAGCCCTTCTGGGATTCGGGAGACGCTCTGAAATAGTAGCGCCCGACAGCCTCGAGATCCTGACCGAAGGCAGTAGAGATGTCCCTGTAAGCATTCGGATAGAGGTGAAGCCAGAGAGTATCAACAGAAAAATCGACGCCATTGGTAAATAGAATCTCAGAATGTCCGAAGAGCATACCCGAATCGGGGTTAAGCCGTACATCCATCATGTAATCCGCCCTGCTCTGAAGGCCCGGGAAACCAGCGCCTGTGACGACCGCACAAATAACTACTGTAAGCATCTGTTCAACCCTCCTGATCCCAGTCCGGCGGCAACGGTAGAGCAGCCGGGTCGGTTCCATTTTCAATAAGCAGCTTGCGGAGTTGGGTAAATTTCTCGTCAATCTCGAATGAGAATCCGTATTTTATTATCTGATTGTAACTCTGTGTGTAGAGTTCAAGGGCGCTTTCAGTGTCACCCTTCAATACACTTATCCTTCCAAGGAGGATTGTGCCCGTGACCTCGTTACGTCTTCTTCTGGTCCTCCTGGATATATCGATGGATTCCCGGATGCTTGAGTTTGCTGCATCCAGATCTCCCCGGGATATGTACATCTCTCCAATAATGTTGAGTATCCCTGCCTGAAGCGGCAGGTTATCGATATCTCTGAAGATATCAAGAGCTTTGTCCAGATTCTGAGCTGCCGTCTCGAACTGTCCCCTGTCAGATTCGATCTGACCTATGTTGCCCAGAGCCATACCAACGGCTTTCCTGTCCCCTACCTCCCTGTTTATGGTAAGAGACATCCGGAACCACTCAAGAGCGGCATCCTTATCTGCTGAGAGGTTCCCCAGACCGTTGAGAACGTAACCTTCCGCTCTTCTGTTACCAACTTCCCTGTGTATCCTGAGGGCCTGCAGGTAATGGTTCTCAGCCTCTGCACTGCTACCCTGATGCCGCAGCAGAAGAGCGAGATTGCCAAGAACATTGCCTTCGCCTCCTCTATCACCAAGTATTCTGAATATTGCAATTGCTTTTTCGTAGCATTCTCTTGCTTTGTCTATATGCCCCGCGCCCCTGTGAAGGATCCCTATATTTCCCAGTATCATCGCCTGGCTTTCAAGGTTCTCCTCACTTTCTGCAGCTTCCAGACCCTTCTCGTAAAGAGAGAAGGCTTCATCCAGGTTCCCTGTACTGTTACAGTAATGCGCTCGTACAGTGATCAGATCGGTGGTTCTATCATCCCAGCCTTCATCTTCACACATCTTCCGAAGGAGTTCCAGGTTTTCCCCCTGTTCCCCATGTCTGCCCAGTTTGTACAGGACATCATTTCTTCTGAACAGAACATTGCAGAGTAGCTCCGGTCTACCGCCAACTGCACTGTTCTTCATCAGAATGGACTGGAGTTTTTCAGCCCACTGCAGGCATTCATGAAGTCTGCTGTTCTCATCAGCCTGGCGCAGCGCCTTCCATCCCCATTCGGTGGCTTCCGAGTGTTTTCCGGAGTGCTCCATGTGAAATGCTATCTTCCCGGCCACTTTATCAGAATCGCTGGCGTTCCTGCTCAATATCACATCAGCCGCCTTTGTATGCAGTTTCTTCAGTTCCCGTTCCAGCAGCATGCCGTACGCAGCGTCTCTGTACAGAGCATGATTAAAGGCGTATGTGGTTTCCTTCGTCCGGGTCCAGAGCTGCTCGCTGACGCCCTGCCACAGCAGGAAGTCCGTGTTCTTTTCTTCGGAGATATCGGAGAGGACATTCAGGTCGAACTCCTGACCCAGAACCGATGCCGTCTGTACAAGTTTCTTAAGCCTGTTGTGCAGCCTGTCCATTCTGGCAACCAGTATTGACAGGATACCGGAGGGTACCTCCTGGTTACGTGATACAAGCCTCCACCCCTTTCTTCTGCGCTCCACGAATCCTGCATTCTTAAGGTATACGCAGAACTGATCGATATAGAACGGGTTTCCAAGAGTCCGCTCATGAATGAAAGTGGTGAGGTCAGCTCCAGGGTGATGGGAAAAATGGGCGGATACAATGGATCTGGAAGCTTCTTCATTGACAGGTTCCAAATCGATGGAAGCGTAGTCCATTCTGTGTTCTATTCCTGTCTCAGGTTTTGAGCCGTCGTCCATGTATCTGCTGGAGATGAGCAGCGCCACCGGGTACTTAGCAAGCTCTCCGGAGATGAAGCCAAGCAGCCTCTTCGAATCGTCATCCATCCACTGAAGATCCTCCAGGATGAGGATGAGAGGCTGTATCGTTGCAAGCGCTCCTATCAGGATTCCGGTGGCAACGGCTATGTTCTCGAACCTCTGCATGGGATCAAGCTGTTCAAAGTATGAACCTTCCTGGAAATGCCCCAGTACAGAACCAATCATCGATTGATACGTGCGAAGATTTTCAATCAGGGAAGGCGCAGATTTGGATCCGCATGATTCAAGCATTACCGCCAGAAACTCCATTCCCTCTTCGAACGATCTTCTGTTCTCCGCTGCGGACTTGGAACTCGACTGCTTGAAGTAATCCCTGAAGAAGTATTCGAAAGGATTGAGACTGGTTCTCACTATATCATCGCATCGCAGAACGAAGGTCTGGGATAACCTTTCATGCTCGAGTGCCGCTTCCCATATAAGCCTTGATTTTCCGATACCCGCCTCGCCGTATACTGTGGTAATACCGGCGAAAGCCCCATGCTTCAGTGCATAGATC
This sequence comes from Candidatus Fermentibacterota bacterium, assembly GCA_003644925.1. Lineage (GTDB taxonomy): Bacteria > Fermentibacterota > Fermentibacteria > Fermentibacterales > JCC-6 > Aegiribacteria. The sequence goes on along the minus strand of QNDS01000152.1, from coordinate 4,195 downwards.
CTTCTTTGAATGGAACGAAGTTCGGAGGAGCGCCCCAGCATTTTTCCCTGGTAGACCCGTCTGATACTCGAATCCTGACAGTTAAGAAGACTGTGGATCACAGTTTTCTCTCTCTTGCCCCTCAATGAGCAACTGGTTCTCTCTCCCCAGGCGAAATCCTTCCCGGTCCTGTGAGCTGTTTCCTCCGAAACCAGCAAATCACCCCATTGGGCCTTGAATACCAGCCTCGCGGAGGTATTGATCGTGTCACCGAAAACAGTGTAGGTGCATCTCCTTGAATTACCGGTCATCCCTGCGTAAACCGTGCCTGAGACAATACCGCACCTCATACCTCCACCGATTGATCTTTTCAGATCACATGCGAATCGGCAACCCCTGGACTCATTGTTTTCCCATGCTATGGGAGCGCCGAACAGTACGGTGATAAGCGGTTCTGAAGATGTGAAGTAAAGCCCGCTTACAAATCCCCCGTAGTAGGCAGCCTTTTCAAGAATACTTCGGATAGAGCTTTGTGTATTCTCCATCGGGGATCTGCGCAAAGCCACGAAAACAGCGGTGATGTCGCGGAATTCACCGGTAAGTTTGCTGGACAATATCAGGTCAGGCACGAAACGTTCCGCTACGCTCTTCCTTATCCTGCAGGTGTTATCGTATGCTTTTCTGTATGTATCTTCTGAATCGGCGATTGCTTCTGAGATGCTGCTGTTATCAAAGACCTGAAAACTATCATCAATCTGAAGGCTGACCGGGCTGGCTTCTGACAGCAGTGTGGCTGCCCTCACGATCGGAGCACCTTTCAAGAAATAGATCAGCTTCTTCTTCCCGATGATGCCCCACTCAATGGGTCCTGCGGTAAGAGCCAGCCTGGCTGAAACCTCCCAATCACCGAATCTGGTTCTGTTATGAAGATTTTTCCTGAAGTACAAATCCAGTGATCGGGCCGCATCCAGCGCGTCCCTGTATCGATCTATCGGGAAGACCGCTAACACAGCATCCCCCTCGAACTGAGCTATCACACCTCCCCGAGTGTAGATTTCCTTCACAGCTCTGGAAAATATCCTCCCGAGGATACTCGAGAGAACCTCGGCACCTGCTTTTCCGTGGGTCATCAGTTCCTCGGTCATTGATGTGAAACCGGTGATATCAAGCAGAAGAATACAGTTTGTTGTACAGTCGTCTGTACTGCCCTCGAGAAAGAGCTTCTGAATATGGCGGGGGATTACATTAAGCAGTTCGCTCTCCCGGAGTCTGTTTGCCTACGGGTGGATCAGTCATCGTTATATGAGGAGAGAAGTACCACGAGAGTAATAAAAAGCGATCTGAAATCACGATAATGTTTCATAATACTCCTGTTCAATCGGACGATCAGGAAGTATACCCAAACCGTGCTTGTCTGGACAGTAAGACGAATGCAGGATGTATTGCAGAAGGAGGATCTATTGACAATATCATGAAAGCTGAGTTATTCTGCTGCGGTAGCAAATACCTGGTGAACATCTTTGGAACAGAGGAATTTATCGTGAATATTCTCCGGATCGTAATGACCATTATTGCCCTTCTTCTTGCAGGGGCGCATTACGGCCGCGCGGGAGATACTATCCTGAAATATCTCTTCGTCGCTCTTCCCCTCCTGCTCCTGATTCGGAAGAAGTGGTCGGATATGATCCTTGCTGTGAGCATATCCATCACAGTCCCTGTATGGATTCATACAACGCTGAATATTATTGCCGTTCGCAAGGCGGCAGAAATTCCATGGCTCAGGATGGCGATCATTCTCGGCGGGGTTGCACTCTTCTCCCTGATTGCTGCATTTATAACCTTCAGACACATCTATCGCAGCAGGAAAGCAGTGGATAGCAAAGGCTGACTCTTACTCTTTCCCTTCAAGTATATCAGCGATATTATCGAGGACAGTTTCTACAGCAAAGCCGTTGTCCCGAAACATACCTGCGTAATCACGGAGTATCCCGGCAAGCTCCTCCGCCTCGATGTATTCGGCGTAATCACTGTTGAGGAATTCCTCCAGAGAAGAAAATGAAAGAAACCATAAGTCATCGTACTGGATAACATCGAAAGCGTAAACAGCTGCATCGTAATAATCCAGAGCTTCTTCCCTTGGGGCATCCTTTGAAGCAGCATGGGCAGCCCTCAGGAATCTGCAGCTGAGTTCGCTTGCATCGTAGTATGCCCAGCCGTAGAACATCATGCTTATGCTATCTGCAGCCTGCCGGATCTCACCGATCTCAAGAAGGGAATCCGCAGATGCAAGAAGGTCGGCTGACCAGTCACTTATCCAGGATTCGACCGGAATAAGAATCTGCTCATCTTTTTCCCAGGTATAGGACATATTGCACGTTGTGGTTCTGCTGGGATATTCGGAGGAAAGAATAATCAAACTGTCTTCAACGCTGAAATAGGCGAATGTCTTGGCGGGATTGAGAGTCATATCAAAAGGTACAGTACCGAAGCAGAGTGTATACTGACCATGGCCTATCACAGCAAGTTCCGTCCCATCAAGAGGATCATCCAGAATCATGAAATCCAGATGGTCGATTCCATCGGGAAGCAGTTCGGAAGGAAATACCTGAATACTGATAACTTCCAGTCCAGTCCTCTTGATCTCCCAGTCATCGATGTACGTGGTGTAATCATCGGAACAGACAGGCAGTATAAAGAACAGAGAAATAAATAATGCTAGAAACCCCGAAACACTGAGCCGAAAGGAACAGATCATTCTATCTCCTTTCAATTGTTGCATTGGAACAATAGTGAAGTCTCCGCCAATTCTCAATGTTTGGAAGAGACCCCGGCTGCCCGGGGTCTCCTGAATGATCGATAGGGCTAGAAAGTGGCTTTGATGGATGCCCAGGTTGAAGTCTCGAGTGCTGTCACATTCAGATCGATCTTGTATATCTCATCGGTATCCATGTTGCTCACCCAGAGATAGCCATCCCCATCGAAAGTCATGCCGTGGGCGGCCGGAAGAACCGAAGAGCTCACGGATTCCACAAGGCCTCCGCTTCCATTGTAAACCCGAATCGGGTACGCAGAATCGTTGCATGCATACCAGTAATTACCATTGTACCAGGCGATGTCGTAGAAGTCGATTCCCAGCTCGAGCATGAACTCCGGACCTGTCTGGAGATAACCGGTGTAGCTGTAGATCTCCAGAACTTCCTTCATGGTCTGAGCATCAACACCTGCTCCGTAGATTTTACTGTTTCCTGTAGCGAGACCGGTAACCTCCCGGTCTAAATCGCTTCCTCAACAGTCCAGGGAGAACTGTCCCAGATATACTCCCGAGGTGTTGTACCTGTAGCAGTATGACAGTGTGAGGCCCGGCGGGTTGCCCATGGAGATGTAAACGGTGTTGTTGGCGAAAGTCAAACCTGAGGGCAATTTTGTGGAATTGGCGCAGTACCAGGAGTTCTGCACAGTGCCGGTGGCAGGATCAATCTCGTAGGCGTACTCTGTGACACCATCAACAGCCCACAGCGAACCGTTTCCGTAGCCAAGCCCGGATATGTTCGTGTCCGGAGCATCGAAAGTAGCAACTATCTGATAGTCTGCCATGCAGATGCCTGCGAACAGGAACAGAGAAACAATTATAACAGCGATTTTCATACAACCCCCTTCTATGTATCTATCGAATAATGACGATCTGGCAGCATGAGATATTTCCATTCACAGAGGAAACTACTGAATAAACACCGGTGGGCAGTTCAGAAATGTTGTGAGTGTGATCAGTGACTCCGCTGATCGTACCCAGATCCCACCTGTTCACCATTCTTCCGTCCATACTGATAAGGCTTACGGTAACCGGCACAGGCTGAACTGAAGATATTCTATATGCTAATGAACCTTGGACCGGGTTGGATAGAAGGATAAGCGGGGTTCCGCTCTCCGGTGCCTCTGAATGGGTGCCGATGCCTGTCGGGTCGTTTCCAAGGAACACAAAGAGATACTTGGTATAATTCCCCTGGACGATATCCAGAATTCCATCCTCGTTCCAGTCATTTATATAAACGGTGGCATCCGTCTGCCCCGCTGGCCAGGCAAAGGGAGTTCCGTTCACGGTAATGGCTGCGCTTGTCGCAAATACCGGCGCACCTGTTGCGCCCGAATTCTCGAGGTAATAGGTATGTCCGTTGTCCTCTCCTACAAGAAGATCCAGCAGCCCATCTCCGTTCATATC
>QNDS01000151.1 GCA_003644925.1 Candidatus Fermentibacterota bacterium | reverse complement strand
TGTCCTGTCCCCCTGCTCCGGAACGGATAGTCAGTATAGCATCATTCCGGTCATGCGGCCCCGATAGCATCTGAATAAATTCCAGCCGGTCAAGCTTCAGGTCAATCACGGATAAACTGGATGAACTCTCATTCAGAAGCTCTTCATCCGAAGCGCTTTCAAGGAGTTCTATAGCGATGTTCACATTATCCAGGTTACTTTCTAATGCACGAATGGGGTCGAGCCATGCCTGAACCTGCTTGTTCTCCGCAATGGTCTTCATTGCGCTTTCCCTGCTGTCCCAGAAACCCGGTTCAGCCATCACCTTGTTGAGTTCCTTCTCCTTCGCTACAAGATCAGCAAAGTCAAAGACCCTCCTTTAGTCTTGCAAGCCTGTCGGATGTTCTGGAACAGCCTCTTCGCATTTCTTCAATATTCACAGTTTCTCACCTTTCGAATCAATATCAATACTTTACCGAATTCACGGGGAATATAAGGCTTTCCTGTGTGAATTACTAAGGTTGACCCGGAAGCGGTACCGAATTATTCTGCAGCCCTGTACAGGAGGTTAGATGTTTTCAGATTTATCAGGTTATCTGCTGGAGCTGCGGGAAGTTTTCAGCCATCATATCGTATTTGGAGTAGGTATCCTTCTCATGGGGAGCTATTTCATGGGAAGGCTTGCCGAAAAAGTACGGCTGCCGGCCATCACAGGCTTTATACTCGCAGGTCTTCTGCTTGGTCCATCATGCATTGGTCTCGTGCATGAGGACCTTGATGAGACCCTTGCTACGATAACAGAGATCGCCCTGGCGCTTATCGCTCTTGTAATCGGAAGCGAATTCAGCCTTAAAAAACTGAGAACCATCGGCAAACCGGTTCTCATAATAACTCTCTTCCAGCTTTTTGGTTCTTTCATTCTTGTCACTACAGGTCTTGTTATTGCGGGGATGAACCTGGAATTCGCAGCAATTCTCGGTGCTATCGCATCTGCAACCGCGCCTGCGGCCACTGTTGCTATTATCAGAGAACTTAAAGCCAGGGGGCCATTTGTCGACTACCTCTACGGAGTAGTAGCTCTCGATGATGCAGGGTGTGTGCTTCTCTTCGCGACCGTAACTGCCATTGCAGGAAATTTCCTCGGTTCGGCTACCGGTCTCGCTCATTCAGTTTTCCATGCTTTCATTGAAATCGTATCATCCCTTGCTCTTGGAGCTGCAGCAGGATGGGTACTGCATCTTTTAACGAGAAGAAGGAAAAGAGCCAACGAGATCCTTATAATATCACTGGGAGTGATACTCATTCTTTCTGCGATCTCGAACAGCTTCCATCTCAGCGCACTTCTGGCCAGTATGGCTGCGGGAGCTGTTCTGGCAAATCTGTCAAGGAAAACCCTCCGGATAGTCAATACGCTTGATCTGATTTCTCCTCCACTGTACGCAGCATTCTTTGCCATTGCGGGAACTGAACTGAATATTGCTGTCCTGACCTCACCTCATATTCTGCTGATGGGTGGAATTTTTGTCCTTGCCAGAGCTGCCGGAAAGATTTTCGGGGTCCATGCCGGAGCAGCCGCAGCTCATTCCGACCCTCTGATAAAGAAGTATCTCGGCTTCGGAATGCTTCCACAGGCAGGTGTTGCCATCGGCCTTGTTCTCTTTCTTGATACGATGCCCTATTTTGCAATGAATCGCTCCATCACTACCACCCTTATAAACATTGTGCTGTTCTCAGTACTGATTAATGAACTAACCGGACCACCGCTTTCGAGATACGCAGTGGTGCACGGCGCAAAACTGGAGTAAATATGGATATTTCCAAATACCTGCAGCCGGAATCCTGCACGATAGAACTTGCGGGAAAAACAAAAGAGGAAGTTATCGAAAGCCTTGCGGGGCTTCTCGCAGCATCTCCTAACGCAATCGGATCAGATCCGGATTTAATCGAACTGGGTCTTCTGGAAAGAGAGAAGATGGGTTCAACCGGTTTCGGCAATGGAATCGCAATTCCCCACTGTAAGATCGCAGGCATGAAGAAATTCGTCCTTGCCCTTGGAGTTTCAACCAGTGGCGTGAGTTTCGATGCCATGGACAATAGAAGTGTACACATTTTCTGCGCGATAGTTGGTCCCCCTGACGAGCCGGAGATGCACCTGAGGCTGCTTGCAGCAGCCAGCAGAGTATTTGGCGGCGGTAAATCCAGATACGAAATGCTGAGCAGCACAACCTCTTACGCTCTCAGAGAAGCTTTCCTTTATCACGCTGCACCGGCAACTGCTCTTGATTCAAGCAAAGATAAAACCTTTAACAAACTTCTGATGGTCGTCGTTCAGGAGGACGAAATCTACAACGATATTATCGAGCTCTTTCTGGGAATGGGTCTTCCCGGAGCCATCACACACGAAGGCAGTATGATGGCGCAGATCCTTTCGGGAGCACCTGTTTTTGCGGGATTTCTTGATGTACTCGGCAGTTCCCAGCTTGAGCCTAAAACCATTCTTACACTTGTTCCGGGGGATACTCTGGATGAGATAATAACTTCGATCGAAGAGATAACCGGAGATTTGGATAATCACCGGGGAGCCTGCATTATTGTACTCTCACCGGACATGGTGAGAGGATCGCTTGAAACTGTATAAAGCTGTTTAGAAACTAACAAGGAGCTGAATTATGGCTGATTTGTCAATGAAAATGGATGACCTGTTCGGAAGAATCAGGGAAAATAATCTCTGGAGACAGAGGGATTGCATTAACCTCATTCCCTCTGAGAATACTCCAAGTCCCCTTGTTAAGATCTGCGAAATATGCGATCCTGCAGGCAGATATGCCGAGCATAAAAGGATGAAAGGCAGAGATGTCTATTTCTATCACGGAACCGATTTTATCAGAAGAATAGAGGAAGAAGCCGTAGAGGCAATAAAGGAGTATTTCCAGTGTTCGGAAGCTGAATTGCGAACAATAAGCGGACAGATGGCGAATGCAGTGATATTTGAAGGAGTAACCAAATTCGTTAACAGGTCTACACCCGATGGCACATTCAGAAAACTCCGTGCCGTTATGAACAACGATCTGAGTAAGGGAGGGCATCTATCCAGCCAGCCATTCGGAGCGCTTTTCAATTTTGTCGAGATCGACCCTGAAACGGGTAAGGAGAATTGCGTCAACTTCCCGGTGATGAAGAGCAATCCGTACAGGATGGATGTGCCCAAGATGCTGGAAATGGTCCGTCATGTCCGCCCGGAACTCGTTATTTTTGGAAAAAGCATGTTCCTTTACCCTGAACCGGTCAAGGAGCTTGCAGATGAAGTAGCAGACTGGGAAGACAGGCCGGTTATAATGTACGACATGGCGCATGTCCTCGGCATCTACGGAGCATTTCAGGCTCCACTGGCCGACGGTGCGGATGTCGTCACCGGATCAACTCACAAGACATTTTTCGGACCGCAGCGCGGAGTGATTGTCAGCAACATGGCGAAGAAGACCCCCCTCCGGAAACTCTGGCTCGATATCACCAGCAGAGCATTCCCCGGCAGTACAAGCAATCACCATCTTGCCACCCTTCTCGGGCTTCTTGTTGCAACCACAGAGATGAATGAATTCAAGGATGAATATCAGAACAGGGTTCTCTCAAACGCAAGAGCCTTCGCCGGGCACCTGGCAGATAACGGTCTTGCAGTGGAAGGTGATGCTGCGGACGGGTATACTCATACTCATCAGGTGGTGATACGGGTGGCGGAACATGGGGAAGGTTCCCAGATCGCAGATCGCCTCCAGGAGAACAATATCATTGTTAACTACCAGGCGCTGCCGGACGATGAAACTTTCCTCGCTTCAAGCGGCATCAGAACGGGTGTTTCCGAAATGACAAGGTATGGTATGGATGAGGATGATTTCGGACAGCTGGCGGAACTCATGGCCCGGGTTATTCTGAAGAACGAGAATGTTGCAGATGAGGTGGCGGATTTCCGGAAGAAATACACCGTAATGCGCTACACGCTGCCTCTACAGAAGAGCATTGCACTTGCAGCAGAGGCAATGGAATCGGCTTTCCCGACTGGTGAATACGCCAAATTGTTCGCCGAAAATCTCAGGGGGGCCGGACCTAACATCTAAACATTTTATCCATTTTATTATCTCGTTTATTGTGCTTATAATGTTGGGCTGAATATCTAAACATTCCAAAAGAATGTAGATTTATTTAGCCCTTCTCTTTTCAACACTTGAAATACATCCCATTTGTGTGTAAACTGATAATATGAGCAGGCAATTGAGAATCGAATATTCGGGAGCCTTGTATCACATTACTTCACGTGGTAATGGTAAAGCTATGATCTTTCTGGATGATAGTGATATGCACAAATTTCTTGATACTCTTGAGATCTGCACGAAAGCATTTAACTTCATATGTCATGGATACTGTATCATGGGCAATCATTACCACTTACTTATAGAAACTCCTGACGCCAATCTGTCAGCAGGAATACATAGATTAAACTCGGTTTATGCGCAGTATTTCAACAAGCAACATGATCGTGTTGGTCACGTATTTCAGGGAAGATTCAAAGCTATTTTAGTACAGAGAGATAATTATCTCCTTGAACTGTGCCGATATATTGTTCTCAATCCTGTAAGAGCTGGAATTGTAAATCATCCAGCAGAATACAAATGGAGCAGCTATTGTCATACTGTTGGTACTGCTGCAAAAAGCAATCCATTCCTGACAATAGACTGGATTCTAGCCCAGTTTGATAGTGACATTTCACTTGCTCGAGGAAGTTATGTAAACTTCGTTATGGACGGCATCAACGCTGATTCACCAATGAAGGATATCGGAACTGGTATTTTTCTGGGCAGCAAAAGTTTTATGGAAGCACTTACTAACAGAATCAGTGAACATAAGTATGACATAGACATTCCAAGGGAACAGCGATATGCATGCAGAGAGAATCTATCCGCACTCTTTAAGGATCTCAGATTCCTTATCAAAGAATCAAGAAATAAATTGATCTTCACAGCATATTCACAGCATGGATACACTAAGAAGGAAATTTCTGAGTTCATTAATCTGCACGTTGTGACTATCGGAAGAATTATCAAAGAGAGACAAACCTTTAAAGGTAATCTCTGTCCCGAAAACAGAATAATAAACGGACAAAATGTTTAGATGTTAGGTCCGGCCCCTAGTAGCGGTCGTCGTGGATGGTGCCGTTTTCCCCGTAATCCGGGTCTTCAAGCCATGAAGTGATGATCCAGTTCTCAAGAAGCGGGAAGTATGGGGGCATTACCCCTGTCAGTCCCTGATCGTATTCAATCGAAAGCTGGTAACCGCTGATACTGGTTCCGACCCGTCCCATTCTCTTTTCCATAAGACCGCCGTAAATGTCTAAATGCTGTTCTCCAGGCGGATACATGACGCTCTCCGATCGGAGTTCTCCCGATGGAGCCGCAAGAAACGCGCTGACAACAATATTCGACTCCGTCTGGATGTCCCATGGCGGAGACCAGTCTGTACCGCCTGTAAAACGCGGATCTGAAGGTATGACAAAATCTCCGAGGGTAACAATGGCCAGCGGACCGCTGTTACCAGCGCCCTCTCCCCATATGCTCCCGTAGATGTAGACCGGGCCTGTGGTCACGATAGTCAGGGGCATTCTTATTGACCCTCCCGATTTTATGTATACGGGCATTCCGCCGTTAAGGATGTAAACAAGGTTCTTCCCCTCTTCCAGTTCAAGGGTAGTGATCATGCCGTCATCTGAGGATTTCATAAGTATAGTGCTTCCATCAATGATGATACGCTTGACACTGGTTACAACGGTTCCCATTTGCGAAGCTACCCTCAGAAGTGAACTGAAGTAACTGCTTACCCTGGCAAAATCAACCGACCCTGAGGAAGGATCCCATGATGGAGAACCGGCAAGGTGCTGGCGGTAGGGTCTTACCCATACAGCACTTCTTTCCGGGTGGGGAACTTCCGAGAATCCTGTATCCGTGAACCGGAATCCACCCTCCGCAGTTGTCGATATCTCTTCTGCAAAAGGGTCACTGGTTGAATCGGGAGATATGCTGCTGAAATTGATGATACCGTTACAGTGAACGGGACCTTCCACCACTCTTCCATCAGTGAAGAATCCGACAGGTATCGTCTCATCCACCAGAAGAGCGTACCTTGATGGCGTATCAGGTGCATAATGCATGATGACATCCATTGTCATGGTACCGCTGCTGCCTCTGCCGCGAAGCTCCATCCCCCGGATAGCCCGCGGGTTTGTTACATTGTTGCGGGGGTCTATCACAACAAGCACCCTGCCCTGAACACCGGGCATGGTTATCCAGCCGCTGCTGTCACCGGGCATATAGTAAGGAGCAGTACTCACCGGAAATTCCGTTTCAAGGGATAACAGGTATACAGCCATTCTGATGCCCGCTTCTGCTGTGAAGCGTGCTCCTATTCTATCCTCTGCGTATTTCTGAGTGGATACGTTATCCGAGAACAGGATGTAAACAGCTGCAACCAGCAGGCTCATTACGAGTGTAACAACGAAAACGAGGACGAGAGCCGCCCCGCGGCGGCTCCCGCCTCTATCCTTCAAACTGAAACCGGTCACTGATGGTTTCCGTTCAAGTTAAATCGCATCGTATCCGATAAAAGCGCTTGTACCATCGTCTACATCGATCATATCCGGTCTCTCATCCCAGTATGCGGTGTCCCACACTCCGGTCTGGGGGAAGTAGGGTGGATGCATGGTCATGAGCCTTGGATCGTATGTTACGAAAGTAAGGTACCCGTAGGTTTCAGTTCCGCTGACCCATGTGGTTACGTACTCCTCGTTAACTATGTAGCCTCCGACTATCTCGAAGTCTATCGCCGGGTTCGACCAATATAACATGTGAGCAGAGCTGACATCTTCCAGCTGAAAATATCCGTCCAGAACCATTATCACGGCATCAACCTGGATACCATTTGAGTAATCATGTAAACAGGTGCTGATATCCCATGTTTCATTCGTCGGATCGCCAACGAGTTCCCAGTCCTCCATACCGACAACCATATCCGGGTCAACAGCAATTGTGAAATCACCCTCTTTAACAACCAGCCCGAGCATGACCCGGTTGCTGTCATTCAGAAGATCGATATCTTCGTACATGATAGGACCGGAAACGCAAAGGTTGCCGTTAACTCCTATGGTCAGTGCTGTTGTCAATCCGTGGCTCCGCTC
>QNDS01000150.1 GCA_003644925.1 Candidatus Fermentibacterota bacterium | reverse complement strand
TCTGACAATTCTGCCAGATAGATCGTACACTGTAACTGATGTCCATCCCGGCTCTGAAAGCTCGAAAGATATTGATGCCGTGGAGTGGAATGGATTCGGACTGGCACTAAGAGCAAGCCTGCTGGAAGGTTCAAGGGTGATACCAGTTTGAGTGACTGTGAAGTTAATGGTATCTGCTGCAACAGCAGCACCTCCATCGAAGGATGTCACTATCAATTCATTACTACCTAAGTCAGCGAAAAGATCATTAAGATACGTGAATTTGAGACCAGTACCGAATGCGTATAGATTGCTGTCAGTTGCTGCGATGTACATAATACCATCCGTTATTGCTGGGCTGGATTGAAATCCAGCCTCAAGTCCACCGGGAATGCCGTATGACCAGACAATGTCTCCAGTATTCTGATCTATTGCATAAACACTATCCCCACGATGTTCTCCTAGAAAAGCCAGGCCGCCAGCTAATCCAATTGAGCCGTGCAACTGAATTTGATCAACAATGCTCCAGATTAAATTTCCTGTTCCTATCTCATACGCGGATACAGCTCCCCATTGAGCTCCATAGCTTGACCAGCCGGTGAATATCTTGTCTTCAGATACGGCTGCAGTTGGCTCGATTCCGCCCAACCCATGAGACAACGCATGAACCTTTTCCTCCCAGATAAGAGATCCATCATCTATATCGAATGCATGAATGTATCCATCCAGTCCTCCGATATAGATCACACCATCAAGAATAGTTGGAGAAGAATCCCAGTAACCCCCGTCAGTATGGTTGTTGCTCCATAAAACATTCCCTGTAAGCACGTTCACCGCAAACAGTGATTCCAGCTGGCTTCCGGATGAGAACTCTGTACATAATGCTAGAAACAGTGCGTTTTCATGGAGAGCAAGACAGCTTTCGAAGAAGCTGGGGAGTCCTAAGTTCCAATTCTCCTGACCCGTTTGAGCATCAAGCGCATGAAGAGTTAGAGAATCAAAAGGAGTTGTACTGACAAAATATGCGACCCCACTATCTACCAGTGGGCTGCCGCTCATGTGATAAGCAGTATCTGCTCCGAATGACCATATCCTGCTACCAGTTTGAGCATCGAGACACCAGGCTGAATCGGCAGATATGTAGATATTGCCTTCGTAATACGTAACAGCATCATCGACATCATCAATCACATCGTAAGTCCAGAGGATTTCTCCCGTTGCTGCATCCAGGGCAAACGCTGTAGAGAGCTCATCCGAAAGAAAGTAAACTACACCATCAACGATTACTGGACTGCAGAATTCATGCGAATCACCGCAAATAGGAACTGTCCATAGAATATCAGGACTATCGGGAGCAGGTGACTCAGAATATCCATGATTCAGATAGTTCTGCATGTAAGTTGGCCAGTCTGTACTCAATCTGGGAATCAGAACAACTGGTGCCGCATTTAAGGTGTAATGTACAGAATCCGGAAGTTCGTTTTCATTCTCCACAATTGCTCTAAGTGTTAGCCAGTCGCCGTCGTAAGTTACACCATCAACAGGTTCGGTAATTGTAAGATTGGTAATGGATATCAGGATTGATGCAAGGAGTACTCCAAAATGCATGATGACCTCCTAATTCATTTCAGGATAATGATAATATGCATTCTCCATCTGCTTGTATTTCATTGCCATATAACTATACAAGTTGACTTGAAGATGAGTCAAGGATAGCAATCAGATAATTGATGAATTAACATGTTTTCTGGCCTGTTCAGCCTGAGGTAAGAAGTACGGGCCGGGTACTTGACCCGGCCCGTACTGTCTTTTTAGCGGTGAAACAGCGATTCTATTCGAAGAGCGACTTCACATTCGCCCATGTATGGCGTTCGATCGGGACTTCTGTGTCGTAATAAGTCCGGAAAGCATAGTCGTAATTCGGGAAGGGGCCGTAGCCGGGATTGGCAAACACATTACCGTTTGGATACGGGTTGTTTAAGTCACCGGTGATCCCCAATGTGTTGTTTCCCGTGAATACCAGGTAGTATGTATTCGCAGGAGTGATTTCAAGGGCGCCCCAGAAGACATCGACCCACTGACCTGCAGTGCCCGTGGCGCTGGCTTCGATGAGCATGGTACGGCCTGCGTTGGGCAGTGCATCCCAGAGCTGGATCGTAACATTGTCGGAGGTTCCGATTCCCGTCTGTAGTAGGATACCCGCACCAGCGATATTGTCATACGTCTGCATGAACGACTGCGCAAGATCTGTCTGGGCGAACGCAGCCATATAGGTTGGTCCACTTGGCTGATTCTGATCGATTTCGATGCTGAGCGATATCTGCGGGGCTGTTCCGGTCTGTTCGAATTCAGGTGTGAGTACCAGCCAATCGGGCCAGTTCTCCTCGATGATGGTGGCAGTTGCCGGTAAGGTGAGAATATCTGTATGCGCATGGGCCGCCGGTGTCACGAATACCGCAACCAGGAGCGATGCGGCAACAAGATGAAGAACAGTTTTTGAGTTCATGTTTATACCCCCATTTGTGATTACAAACCTTCAAAATACAACATCAATAAGAGCAAGTTCTTAAAATATTTGGTTTACCAAATCATCTAATAATACTAATGTACAGGAACACCCTTTGAAGTGTCAAGAGAGGCTTACAATGAAAGGCATAGACCGGCATGCTGTTATTGACATGCCTATTGGATGTATATATTGAAGTTATCAGAGTAATTAACTTAGAAGGATTCGAATATGCGCTCAGGAAGTATACTTTTTACTGTTTTGCTGATATTACTATATGCATTTGAAGCTTACGGTAATTCCGCTACACAAAGTAACTGGTCTGGTGGACCCGGTGTCCCCGGACCAGTCATATTGTGGGAGGAGGAATTCCATCTCGATAATGTTGTTGAATGGCGCGACAGTGCCGGTTCTGTTACTCTTCTACCTCCCCTGGAGCTTGTCATTGATGGGGACTATTACAGTGCCCGTTCCGTTCACTCGAAGGACATAGATGGTGACGGTGACATGGATGTCCTGGGTGCGGCTTATTCCACTGATGATATCAGCTGGTGGGAGAACGTTGATGGATTCGGTACCATCTGGATCAAGCATAACATTACCCTGAGCTTCGATGGCGCCCGTACCGTTTATTCGGAGGATATTGATGGTGACGGTGACATGGACGTAATCGGTGCCGCCACATACGCTAACAGTATCACATGGTGGGAGAATGAGGACGGATCAGGTATCATCTGGATCGAACATATCGTTACTGTGGATTTCAATAGTGCTTTATCCGTCCATGTGGAAGACATAGATGGTGATGGGGATATGGACATTCTTGGTGCTGCCTTTCTACTGGGAGACATCGCCTGGTGGGAAAATGCTGACGGCCTTGGTATATCCTGGATCAAGCATTCAATTCATGGGTCTTTAGATTGTCCCGCGTCCGTCTACTCGGCGGACATAAACGATGACGGCTATATGGATGTTCTCGGTGCCGTTGCATTTGCTGACGATATCATATGGTGGGAAAACGTTGATGGATTCGGTACCATCTGGATCAAGCATTACATTACCTCGAATTTTGATGGCGCCCATTCCGTTTATTCGGAGGATATTGATGGTGACGGTGACATGGACGTAATCGGTGCCGCTACTTACAGTAATGAAATCGCATGGTGGGAGAACTCAGATACAGGTCAGGGAATCTACTGGATTGAGCATACCGTTGATGGAGACTTCAATGGTGCTATTTCCGTTCACTCGGACGACATAGATGGTGACGGTGATATGGACATCCTGGGTGCTGCCTACGAGGACGGTAAAATCATCTGGTGGGAAAATATCGACGGCTCGGGTACATCCTGGACAGAGTTCACAATTGATGAAGAATTCGATGCTGCCATTTCAGTTTACTCTGCGGACATAGACGATGACGGCAATATGGATATTCTAGGCGCTTCAACTGGAAATTCCGACATCACATGGTGGGATCTAACTGCATATTCACCTGAAGGTTCGCTCGAATCCAGCATTCTTGATATACAGGGGATTTATTTTAACTGGAATGATTTTGACTGGAATGCAACAATACCAGCAAACACATCTGTTTCATTCCAGCTGAGAGCATCCTGGAATCATATATACATGGGAGTCTGGTCTGATACCCTCACCTCGCCGTGCTCACTGGCAGGCATCCTTCAAGACGGTAGAAGGTACGTGCAGTACAGAGTCATCCTCAATTCATCAGACCCTGATACAACTCCAGTACTTAATGATGTAACAATTTCCTGGAACCCGGTCGGAGTTGGGGAGGAACTGGATATAGACGAATATTTCCTGTTCGGAGCAGAGCCGAATCCCGCATCAGACTTTGTGAGGATTGGCTTCTCGGTTCCTGATTACGCTCCTGTAGAACTTTCTATCTACGATCTCAGCGGGCGTCTTGTAATTATGCCCTCTCATGTGGAGTATGCACCGGGTGTGCACCATGTGCATTTTACTGAACTCAACCCTGGCATCTACTTCTGCCAAATGAGAGCAGGAGATTTTACAGCTACGCAGCGTTTTCTGGTGATTGAATAGCATTACGGGTTCCAGTGCGATCCTTAACTTGATTATGGGTTTTTCAGCCCTGTTTCAAGTTTGTTTCGAACTTCCCGTTTGATTCGAGCGGCAAGCACACTGTCATGAGTATGTATGAATTCCTTTACTTCTTCAGGATTGTGAACAACGAGTTCCCTCAGAGCCCATGAGAGGGCTTTTACGATAGTATCTTCATGATCATTGATGAGCATCCCGCATACTGCAAGTGTATTCGCGGCATCCCCCATTCCCCCGTGTGTTCTTACGTTTAAAGCAACAGTGCTGACAAGGGCTGCGCGCCTCCACCAGCGATCATCTGACTGCGCCCAATCGCGAATTGTATCTCCCACGATCAATCCTTCCAGCCATGCTGGACCTGATAACGTCCGAGCGAAGCAATCAACGGATGACCAATTGTTCATACCGCGCCCGAGAGTTTCAAGGGTTTTCCTGTTTAACGAGTGAAATGCATCGGGATGATCACGGATGAGTTCGTACGCTATCCACCGATGCCTGCCTGAGTTGAGAATGGAAAGTACTACTTCCATAACGTACGATGCATCCTGGGCATTTAACCTCTTTGAATACCTTCTGCGCAATCTTCTCATCGGTACGGTACTCATATCAGGAAGAGATCCCAGTTCGCTTATGAATTCAGCGGCAAGGTCATATGGTTTCAATTCTCAACCGCCTTGAAGTAATAATGTCAGGAGCTTTCGGACACCTTCTGCTTATTCAGCTTCAAGCAGGTTATCCACGGCTGCAGTAAGCATCTCCCCTATTTCAGGGTTCGCTCCCACTTCTACGAAAGCTATTCTCCCCTCCTGATCGATAATGTACATGGTGGGAATTCCAGTTACCTTATATTCGTCGGCAACTTCGTCACCCTCAAGGAGGAGCCCGTAGGTGAATCCGCTTTCATCCATGAATGAAGCGGGATCACCGCTTTCCCAGATATTAACGCCGTATACGTGAACCTGATCATGAGGATAGCTTTCGAACAATGACTGTATCTCTGGCATTACGGTAACGCAGGGGCCACACCATGTTGCCCAGAAATCCAATACAACTATACTGCCTCTCATACTCTCGAGGGATACTTCATTCCCGTCACGGTCTGTCAGGGTCCAGAGGGGCGCATCGGTACCGATCGTGAGAAATGCGCTGTACAGTCCTACTGTGGTGCCTTCTGCAGGCTCAATTGTGAAGGTGGCTTCGGATATCTCAGGCGAGATGTCAAGATCGTAGACATCCAGTATCCTGGATATCTCATTTCCGTCTCGATCGGTCATCATTCGCTCCACACGCCTTGGGATATTATCATCCATACCGAACGACCATCTTGCTTCCTGCCCGCGGGAATATGTCACCAGGTAGGTTTCACATTCGACTGTGCCGACAGTATCCATACCCTCATACACCACTGACTCCGAAGCTATCTCATCAGCGAAGGGATCATCCATGAAGAACTCGTTCATCACCGCGTAAACGCCAGGCCCCAGGAGGTTAGACCCTCCATCTTCCACGGCACCCTTGTCCAGAGTATTCTCATCGGGGTTGTAAGCGTAAACCGAGTCTGCCCCGGAAACAAGAAACAGGGTAGGTTCGGCTGCAATACCGTCCAGGGGTGTTGAATCCTGACCCATTTCAATTCTGAGAAGAGGTGTTTCGAGTTCAGCTGACATGCTGCCTGTAAGGTTTCCCGTCAGTTCAGGCATATCCGAAGAGGGACTCATGTAAATCCTGAATCTGTACGAGCAGCTGCTGAAAGATTCAGAAGCACTGTCAGCAAGAATGAATGCAATGTTTTCCACAGTATCGGTTGTATCCTGCACAGCCTGCGGCTCTTCTGCGGTTCCGCCGCATGCTCCTGTCAAACCGGCGGCAGCAAGCGCAAGAGTAAGGGCGATCACTATTCTAATATTCATCAGGCACACTCCTTGCAAGCGTTAGATTGAATCCGGATACTTCCAGTACCCTGAGAAATCATCCCTGTAGTTTTCAGGCAGGAACTCACCGGTTTCCGAAAGCTGGTAGTACTTTCCACTGTATTCATTCAATTTTATCTTTTCCAGAAGTTCAAGCAGACGGTCAACATCCTCATGATTGCTGTAACAGCCGAAACTCATCCTGACCATTCCGGGCATTCCAGATTTATCACCGTTCCTGAACTGATCTCTCCATTTGTGTATCTCGGAACCTTCAAGATTCAGAAGTTCAACTACGTACGGGTGAGCGCAGAAACATCCGTTACGCACCCCTACTCCAAATTCGTAACCTGCAATCGCCGCCAGCAGCGCATGATCGACACCCTGAAGGTTGAAGGGGATAACACCGACCTTCTCCGAAGCCTTCGAAGGGTCAGTCTCTCCGTATATGGTGATTCCCCCTATGGCTCCAAGCTTTTGCAGTGCGTAGGCGGTCAGTTCCCTTTCGTGCTCCGCTACACGATCCAACCCCTCTTTCATAAGTGCTTCAGCGGCAATTGCCATGGCGATTGCTCCCATTACATTGGGACTTCCGGCCTCATCCCTGTCCGGCATTCCAGCCCAGTAGACCTCATCTGGAGTAACCATGTGAACCGTACCGCCCCCGCAGTAATCGGGAGCACTTTCCAGAAATTCGGACTTCGGACCGATAAGAGCACCGGTACCGTATGGAGCGTACATCTTATGCCCGGCGATTGC
>QNDS01000149.1 GCA_003644925.1 Candidatus Fermentibacterota bacterium | reverse complement strand
GCGGAAGCGGTATCGCAAAACCGCCCGGCGCGCTGAATGAGTACTGAATTCTAAGCTGAATATTGCTGTTGCTGCTTTCGGTTTTAGCCTGCGTTCCGGTAAAGCTCTGCATTACTGTTGTCGTAACGTTATCGGTTAGAGTTATCTGTACATCGTTCATGAGGGTAACACTGATATTGAACAGGGGTGTCCAGTTTGTCTTTTTCGTCTCTGTCGTAGGTGTGTAGATATCACTCTCGAATCTTCCGCTCTCGCTTGTTTCGATGCTGTATCCGGAACTGGCTGAACCGGTCCTTATGATACTGCTCAATCCTGCCAGCCTGTTCAATCCGGACCATGAGAAGGAAATGGATGGCCAGGTCTTCGATCTCTGATTGTTCCAGAATCCGGAATAGAGATTCTTGTTTTCCGATGATCTGTACTCCAGTCTGATGGACATTGAGGAAACAGGTCTGAATCCTCCGGACACCTGCAGGTTCCATCCCTTTGATCTGTCCCACGGAACGACATCGTCAAGTACGGGATCGAGACCTGTCTGGTAACGCCAGTCTGGAATGAAATACATATCCCTGTACTCACTGCCCTCAGTTTCAGAATAGACGATGTTCGGGTCGTTGATCATGTTTGCCCAGCGCTCCAGTTTGATCAGGAACCACCTTGGACTACCTGTTTCAGCTTCCTCATCCAGTCTTTCATCCCGCAATCCTGCCAGGCTTCTTATGGTATGAACAAGTCCGATTCTGAGATTAATCCTCCTTGTGGCTGAAATCGAAAACCTCGGCAGTCCCAGTGAATCGGCACCTGAGATGGTATGCGGAGCCAGCCTGGACTGACCGTAGTGAGAATCAAAGGAGAATCTGGGGTTCAGGTAGTCGAACAGATTGATATCCTGAGAAACACTGATAGTCTGGTTCCTTGATATCTCCCGTCCGACGTTCACACCCAGGTTCCCTTCCCAGGGAAACAGCAGATCTCTTACAAGCCCCAGAGAACCGCTGGCGGACAATCCCTTCCATGGGGTGAATGTAATTGACCCGGTGGATGAGAGTGTACTCAATATCGTTGCTCTGGTCTGCACTGTATCATCGTTGAGGAAACTCCATCTTGTTTCCCAGTTGTTCCTTCTTGCCAGAGACCAGCTCACACGCGACGGTCTGATTCTTAGATATTCAATCACGGGCAGGCTGAACAGCTGCATCCTTCCGGGGTTTATATCGTACGAAATCGACCCCTCTGCAGTACTGGAGGTATCGCGGGTTGAAGGTGTCATACCGTAACCTCGCGAATAGGTGTGCACGAACCTGAAAGGATCTATCAAATACCTTCCAGCCAATGATCCTGAATTACTGTTCTTCCGCAGCTGAAAACCCGTGCTCCAGCTTCTGTTCTGACTTCGCTCGTTCCAGGATTCCGTGTCATCGAGCCGGTAATCAGATCCGGATTGAAATACAGGTTTTGAAATACCCAGCGACCATGAGTAATTTGCTGGAGCATAGAGCGACCACAAAGGAGGTGTAAACCGGTTCAGGTACATTGTCGCTCCGGCGTTATAGGTAATACGCGTATATCCCTGACCGGACCTGCTTCCCAGACCGTGAAAATCTGAATCTATTTCTCTGTAGTCACCGCTGAGGGATAGGAGATCGGCTATATCGATGCCGGCGGTTATTCTATGCGCTGTCCCCGTATTACTCCACGGCTGATGCAAAGTGATATCATCAACCCATACCGTGGTGTTAAGCGGTGTTAATGAGTTGTTGCGCAGCCCAAGGCTCATTTCCATGATCCTGGCAAAATTCGGGGAACCGCGTACAGTCAGTCCTCCCTCGTTGATATGCTCAAGTTCCGATTCATCCATCCTTGCCTTAAGATCCACGAGGTCATCAAGGCTAACTTCAATCACCTGCCAGCCGGGTTCTATACCGACCCCTATCTCGTAGTAATTAAGGCTGTCTGTTCCCAGTCTGTAAATAAGCTCTGAATCGTATTGTTCTTCTCCGTGCACCAGAAACTTAATCTGTCTGTATCCTGTAAAATCCTCGCCGGCGTAAAAACTCTGGGTTGCAATACCCAAGTGCCTGTAGGCAATATTCTCATCCTTTAAAGAGAGGGATTGTTCGAGCCGCGGGTCACCGTACTCATCCTCCCCCGGATCAACACCGGGAGGCGGATTGCTGGCGTACTCGGGATTGTCTTTGTTATTGACTGTGGAAACGTACATTTTCTCTACAGGAGATACCGGTGTACCTACCGAGTCAATATAGGATACACCCGACTCTTCCCACCTGTTGCCGACAATCTCGAGGTCGTATATCTGTACGGTATCAGCGCTTGTGAAACCATCCACCCATAGCCTTGCGTAACTGATCTTTTCCCACGTTGGTGTCCCCGTTACGAATCCGGGAACGGAAACGACGTTTGTATCCGCCAGTGGGATCTCTATCAGCATCCATCCGTTCTCATTAGGGCCGGATACTATGTATTCAGAATCATTAACGGATATGTTGATCCGGAAGAACGAATTAGACCTGTCCAGCACCCCGTTTCTGTTAAGATCCTCTGTATCAAGAAGTCCGTTTCCCTGCGTGCCGTTTATACTATCGTATCTTACGGAAGGAGGATCATCCTCGTTGTAATCGTAATTGTCCCGATTCGGATCGCCTCCCTCGGGGGGGTTTTCCTCGGTATCCCAGAAGTTATCCAGTCCGGTATCTTCGTTGTAAGATGAGGATATGTCCACCTCACCGTTCTGGTTAAGATCCTCCGTATCAAGTTCCCCGTTAGCCCTTCTGACAAGCTCTCCAGCTACCCGCTCAAGCCAGTAGGAATCCTCGTCTATTCTCTCGCCAAGATCGAGATAGATATTGGCATCCGCGGCGGAACCTGTAGTTCTTATGTACATCCTGAGATAGGTTTTGGTCGAAAGATCCAGCCCGTACTTATCCATGCACCTCATTATCCCGCCCCATGAATCACTGCTGCTTTCGTCCGGCTGGAAATAGAGTTCCAGCACATTGTTCACATAATTATCCTCCTGCCTGCCGACAATATTCGGGACGATGTCTTCAAGTTTCCATCTTCTGTACGTATTGTACCACCGGACTTCTCCAACCGGGTAATCCTGGAAACCAGCTGAATATGGAATACTTGAAAGGTGCCACGCTGGTCTGCTCTGACCTATGGGGAATGCGGTTTCCGTGCCCTCCATATCATCTATGTAGGCTTTTCCATCTACATTCGGATTGGGGAAACTCATGGCTATCTCACCGGATATGGTCGCATTGCTGGGGGCTTCAGTGTTTATTCCGGGAATGAGGTTCGCAAAATCGGTAAGGAACTCCGGTTCCGCTTCAAAGTGCGCGTCAATATCGGCAACCAGAGTTCTGGTGGATTCCTCTCCGACCCTCGGTCTGTCTCCCGGTGTACTTGCGCTCTCGAACATTACGGTGGCTCCCAGCCAGGAATCAGATCCGATCTCGTAAACGGCCCTTGTTCCAATAAGCGTCTTTTTCTGCATGGCGAAAAGGGGAATGTATTCGAAGGTGACGCGCACGGTGTTACTGGGATTCTGGGCATCCTCAGCGGCCTCCCCCATCAGGGTAAGCAGCCCGATTTCATAGATGATCGTGTAGTCAACGTTATTTACAAGGGTCCTTGTGGAGCCGGCCACGGTAAGAGTTACATTCTCACTTCCGGGTATTATCCCCATGCGCCCCAGTGAATAGGTAGTTGAAGCTGCCCTGTAACTCACCTCTATGAAGTACTTGCTCTGAACGGGAAGGGGGTTGTTCTCCTCGTATACAGCCGGGTTTGTAACATCAAGTTTGGGATCGGTAAAAGGTCTGTTCTGGGGGAATACGAGAAAACCGTTATCCCAGTCTACGGCATTTTCCTCATCTGCAAGAGAACCGTCGCCGTTGGTATCGAGCCCGAGGAGTTCTATGAAGGTAGAATCACCCTGCATCTGGATGGGGTCTTCGCCAGACCTGGTAAGATAAATTGCACAGTTGAAGCTCTCCTGAACGATGTTGTTGGCTCCGAGGAAATACCTGTTCCTCAATTCGTAGTCCCATGTGGGATCGGCAGGAAGTGGATTTATCTCTTTAATCAGTTTCAGATTCCAGTCTGAACCCGGAGTAGCGTTACCGATGGTGTCACCCGCTGTGGTGACCATCCAGATGCCAATCCTGTAATTGTTGTTGATGGGTCTTGTGAAACGGATGGTTGTGGCTGAATCGACAAGGACGTAATCCAGATCAAGGCCGGGCTGAAGTTCATCCCAGTAGCCGATGCTAGTCGTACCGGTGCCTTCAATGAAATAAGCCCCTTCAACCGCTCCGGTTTCCTGATTGTTGGTTCCATCATCGTCATCCTGAAAGACCCTGATCGATGCGATCTGAGGCTGGACAAGGGAATCGGGTGAGGTGTAGAAGAAGTAGTTATCCGCAGGATGTATGTCCATAATACTGTCTTCAACAAGAGTAGCCTGGCCGACAAATTCCGAGGATTCCGTCGAACCGGATTCGCGGCTTGCTATGGTTGTGAATTCAACGGGGCCTACCTGCGCAACTATCTTGGCTCCGAAAAGCCCCTCGTGCGGTATGCTGTAAGAGACGAATTCAGGTCCTGTTATGGAAAGGCTGATATCACCCATCTCAATGCTCTGTATTATTTCATCCTCGTACCCTTCGTATCGCAGGCTGACGGTGCTCTGGGGACCGAAGCTTCTCTGGCTGTCATGGTTTACATTAACATGTACCTTCTCACCGATAGTTCCTTCCAGCTGAACCCTCAATTCCTGTTCCATCTTGAGATCGGGGAAAAGGGACTGGCTCTGCCCCTCAGTCTCAACCGCGTTCGGCCTGTAATGGCTTATTCCGGAAAGTGTGATCTTCTGGTAACCGCTTATATCTATCTGCCCGCCTTCGCCTATTGCGCCGGCCAGTATCGGCGGCATGTCCAGGGGCAGGTAGATAGTCGGTATGAGGGAACCGGATGCCCTGGATGTACGAAGACAATTGGTGCTGTTCATGGCAGTCCATGTATCCTGCAGAGTCCACTCCATTGACCGCTGATTCAATACATCGAGAGGAAAACAGCCCAATGTTGAAACAGGGGTGGATCTGTAGAAAAGCCTCCAGCAGATGAATCTGTTCCGCAGGGAATGCACCAGCTGCCATGATACACCGGGGTCAACGAGCATATCGCTTGCGTATTCGGTTTCCCATGGATAGGCGGGAACGAGCATGGGAGTACGCACTCCGACTGCTCCGGCAGCTGCATTTAATATGAGCAGCATGGCAAATAGCATAATTATAGTTCTTATTTTCATACGCAGATTCTAGTCTCCGGCTTACTCATGGTTCCATTCTGAAGTGGAAAGAAAATTAGATACAGGGTATAATTGTCCTATTGTATGATATTACCGAATGCCAATAATGAGAATTAAATGAAAAAACTGCAAGTTTACACTTTAAGAGAATTCACCGCGCCCTTTCTTCTATCCTGCGGTATCTTCACTTTTGTGATGCTGCTGGATAAATTGCTGGATCTT
Organism: Candidatus Fermentibacterota bacterium; assembly: GCA_003644925.1. Lineage (GTDB taxonomy): Bacteria > Fermentibacterota > Fermentibacteria > Fermentibacterales > JCC-6 > Aegiribacteria. The sequence continues at coordinate 1,711 of QNDS01000149.1, read as the reverse complement.
CTGGATATGATCGTAAGCAAGGGAGTGCCTGTAAGAACCGTCGTGGAAGTTTTCCTTCTGCTGCTGCCCTCGATGGTCGCCGTGGTGATTCCTATGGGAGTCCTCGCAGGAGTTCTCATGGCTATAGGCAGGATGGAATCCGATCTTGAAGTAACCGCGATGAAATCTTCAGGCATAAGCATATTCATGCTCATTAAACCGCTCATGCTGGCAGCACTCCTCCTTACGGCAACTATGGTTCTTTTCAATAATTACGTTCTTCCCGATGCTAATCATATGGCCAAGAATCTGCTGCTGGACATCGGTACAATGCGGCCCGCTGCAAAGATCATACCGGGGATGTTCGTAGAAGATATCGAAAATTACAGGATAATCGTGGAAGAAAAGGACGACCTGACCGGTGAGCTTGAGAACGTCGTAATACATGAACGGGTTCCAGGTATGCCGGGGAGAACTATAACGGCTCTGCGGGGGAGAATGGAACCTGTATCAGCCAACCGTTTCCGCCTTGTTCTGACAGATGGCCAGATGCATGAACTGACGGATAACGGCGAGTACAGAAAACTGGATTTCAAAGTGTACACTGTTGAGATAGTCAGATCAGAGGAACTTATCAGGCAGGACAGGGATAACCGGGGAGACAGGGAACTCTCCGCAGGCCAGATGCGAGCGCTTGTTGATTCCCTTGAAAAACAGGTTGAAATGTTTGAGGATTCACTCCTCAGTTCCGGAAGCGCACCCATCCTTGCCATGATCAGTGATTCAACTCTCCTCACTGGAAGAAGTGCTTTTCCCCCTCCTGACAGCGTTGATGCACGAACATGGTTTAACCTCTCGAGGAATTTCCTGGCGCAGCAATCCGGTGATCTCCGGATTCTTGCGGACCGCAAGGCTTCCCTGCAGCGGAGCATAAGCCGTTACAGGGTTGAAATCCAGAAGAAGTACTCCATACCTTTCGCATGCATTGTATTCGTGCTTCTCGGTATCCCGCTCGGGCTCTCAACCAGGAAGGGCAGCGCCGGTATTGCCCTCGGTGTAAGCTTGCTGGTGATTCTTGCGTATTACCTCTTCCTTATCGCCGGGGAACAGCTTGCCGACAGAAGGATGATGCCCCCGTTCCTCTCGATGTGGCTTCCAAATATCATACTTGGCGCTTTTGGAACAGTGCTCACGGTAAGGAGCCTTCACGAGGGCAACCCTCTCCCTCTGGGCAGACTGCTTGCAGCCTCCAGGTCATTCATCACAAGAATCAGCGGAAAGAATAAAAGAGTTACTCCCGGCATTTCAGGCAGAAGCGGTTCAGTATGATTTTCAAAAAACTGGATGCTTATCTTGCTTCACGGTTCATAAAGATGATAATCGTATCCGTTACCTCATTCGTGGTAATCTTCGTAAGTGTCGATGCATTCGACCATTTCACCAGATGGGTGGACAAGGATGTATCAATAGGTGCCTTCCTGACGTACTACTTCTACGGATTGCCCTACATCATCGTACTGGTTCTCCCTATAGCCGTTCTCCTGAGCTCACTATTCCTTATCTCATCCCTTTCCAGGAAAAACGAGCTTGTCGCAATGCGGACTGCAGGAATAAGCATACCCAGGATCATCCTTCCGCTGCTTATCGTCGGAGGGCTCACATCTGTCTTCGAGCTCGGTGTGGGTGATTTCATAGTAGCCAATGCCACATACCAGCAGACACTGGTGAAAAG
>QNDS01000148.1 GCA_003644925.1 Candidatus Fermentibacterota bacterium | reverse complement strand
TCTTGACTTAAGTGTCGATGCATGTGCTATCACGGCCAGATCCATAGCTTCCTGAACAGAAGCGCTTGCAAGAAGGGCGAAACCCGTCTGCCTGACTCCCATTGTATCACTGTGGTCTCCGAATATTGACAATGCCTGGCATGCAAGGCTTCTTGCCGATACATGGAACACTGCAGGTGTAAGCTCGGCGGCGATCTTGTACATCGTGGGTATCATCAGAAGAAGACCCTGTGATGCGGTAAAGGTTGTTGTAAGCGCGCCTGTCTGAAGTGCGCCATGTACGGCTGCGGAAGCACCACCCTCACTCTGCATCTCCTGGACCAGCGGAATCGTTCCCCAGATATTCGTTTTTCCCTGAGATGACCACGCATCAGCGTATTCACCCATGCCGCTGGAGGGTGTGATCGGATAGATGGCTACTACTTCACTCAGCTTGTGCCCAATGCGTGCTGTGGCCTCGTTGCCGTCAATGGTGATCATTTTTCTGTTCATCATGCTCCGTTCTGTTCTGTATAGATAAATAGTGTTTCTATTGTCATATCATCTTTCCCTTTGACCTCGGGAATGGAATCACATCACGTATGTTTTCCATCCCGGTGAAATACATAAGCAATCTTTCAAATCCGAGACCGAATCCGGAATGGGGGGCGGAGCCCCACTTTCTCAGATCGAAATACCAGGAATAATCTTCAAGATCAATGCGGCACTCCTTAGCACGCGCGCGGAGAACTTCCAGCCTTTCTTCCCTCTGGCTGCCGCCTACGATCTCACCAACCTGGGGGAAGAGAAGGTCTGTACAGGCAACCGTTTTCCCATCATCATTCATCCGCATATAGAATGGTTTTATACTTGCCGGATAATCGGTTACGAAAACAGGACGTTCGAAGTGCTCATCTGCAAGGAATCTTTCATATTCGGTAGAAATATCATATCCCCATTCGGGTGCCACTTCGAAACGATCGGTGTTATCCTTCAGCAGTTCAATCGCATCAGTGTAGGTAATCCGGGCGAAGTCGCTTTCCATGAGCATACGGTAACGCTCCTTGAGTTCCTTCTCATAGAACCTGTTGAAGAAAGTTATGTCTTCCGGGCACTTATCATGGAGATAGCGGGCTGCAAATTTAATGAAATCCTCTATAAGAGAGATATCATCATCAAGGTCGAAGAATGCCATCTCCGGTTCTATCATCCAGAATTCCGCCGTATGAAAACGTGTATCGGATGGATCAGCCCTGAAAGTGGGAGCGAAGGTGTATACTTTTCCCAGGGCCAGCGCAAGCGGTTCAGCTTCCAGCTGTGCACTTACAGTAAGAAAAGCCTGTCTCTTGAAGTAATCCTTCGAATAATCTACATCACCGTTTTCAATCGTAATGCCGTCAAGGGGCATGGAGGTGACCTGAAAGGCTTCTCCGGCTCCTTCGGCATCACTTGTTGTAATAAGCGGCGCATGGATGAAGAAGAAACCGCTTTCATCGAAGAACCTGTGAATTGCAAGGCTGAGGTGGTGGCTCATCCTGAATACTGCGCCAAAGGTGTTTGTCCTGGCCCTTAAGTGGGGCAGAGATCTGAGGAATTCTATGGAATGCTTTTTCTTCTGGAGTGGATAATCATCTCCGGCCGGGCCTATCACTTCCAGTTCATCCGCGCTGATTTCCCGCGATTGCTCAGAACCGGGTGATTCTACGATCCTGCCGGTAACTTTTATACAGGCTCCAGTTGCCAATCCTGAAATGTCATCGAATTTATCCCGGTCGAATACGACCTGCAGAGGGGAAGAGATTGAACCATCAGTTATTGATGCGAATGCAACATTCTTACCGGACCGTGCAGTTTTGATCCAGCCGTATACGGTTACTCTTTCATCTTTACATTCTCCAGTGAGAATGGATTTGACGGATGTTCGCTCAATCATCGGGTCCCCCAGTTAACGGATAGCCCGGGAGTATGATTCCCGGTTCGATTCAATCTTAGGAATTCGGAGAGTTTAATCTATGAAAGGAGCAGTTTTCATGCAATACTTCAGTCCGTTCTCCAGTGAGCCCGGATATTTCTCAGTGGTTCATCAATGGTTGATTTGCTGAACCCCAGAGCCTTTCCCTGCCAGGTGTCCCGTTCCTTCATCTCTCCGTGGATGCTGTTTAGAATGTGCATTTTATGTAAAGACCATTGGGGAGCTACGGTGAGCTTGTCGGGGGCTTCACCGGTAAGCCTGAGTATCACTACATCAGGCTCAGTATGTTCTAGAAATAGAATCACCATATCTATGTAGGTATCTATTGACATAAGTTCGAATTCACCTGCTGCATATTGTTCTTCAATGAGAGTGTTCTTAACTATATGCAGGTTCTGAAGTTTCAGCCCATAAGTACCGGTTTTTCGGATAAATGCTGCATCAGCCAGCACAGTCTCTCTGGTGGAACCGGGGTAACCTATTATCATGTGGGCAGCGGAGAAGATATTTCTTGCATGCAGAGCCTCAAAGGATCTCACTGTGTCAAGTGATGTGTGGCACCTGTTCATATCTCTCAGAATTCTATCATCAGAAGTTTGTACTCCAACCTCCACCCATAGAAAAGTCCGCCTGGAAAGATCTTCCAGATAATCAAGCATGGATTCGGGAAGGCAGTCCGGACGTGTGCACAGCGATAGACCCACTACTCCCGGATACGACAGGGCTTCTGAATAGAGGGCATCCAGCTCGTCCTGGTCTCCATATGTTGTAGTGTAATCCTGAAAATAGGAAATGAAGCTGTTTACATTAAATCTCCAGGTGATGTATCTGCATCCATCGCTCAGCTGCTGTGTGATCGATTGGCCTTCTACATAGCTCTTTGGATGACTGGAGAGGGGATTGCAGAAGGTGCATCCTTCACTGCTGAGAGTTCCATCTCTGTTCGGGCATGTAAACCCCCCCCACATACCGACTTTGCAGATTTTCTCTCCAAAGACATTTCTGAAGAAACTGTTGAGGTTGCGGATGCGTTTATCTTCCATTAAACTTTCATACCTCTCCTGAGGAATTATGCAACAAGTCAGGTGTCAGCAGGTTTGTACGAAAGGAAATGCCCCGATTGGCCGATAAACATAGAATGAAACAGGTTGCGATCATGTTCTTCGATCATTTCTGTATTTCGCCCGGCAGACCGGACAGGGAATCCCTTCAGATAATACTATCCCGTTTCTCAGATATTCCATGGGAAAACCTAACCAAGTTCCTGGTTAAAGCACAGCGGTTTCCCTCAGAGAATAGACTGAGGCTGGCTGATACTGTTGTAAGCGAGCACATAGAAAAAGGTACAGGAGGCACCTGTTTTTCCCTGACGGAAGCTCTTGGCACGATCCTGTCTTATGCAGGTTATCACTGTCATCCTGTTATGGCTGACATGAACCATGGAGCAAACATACACTGTGCCCTTTCTGTTACCGCTGATGACGGGGCACGGTTTCTGGCGGACCCGGGTTATCTGGTACCAGCACCTGTATTGATTGAGCCCGGGAAAGCGGTTCAGATCAATACACCCATGCAAACTCTTGTCTGGGAGCCCTCAGAGAAGGGCAATTCCTTCGATCTCTATTCCATTGACGGTGAAATCAGAAACTGGAAGTACCGTATCAGAATGGATACTGTCAGCCAGGCTGAGTTCAGGGGTCACTGGCAGAGGTCCTTCGATGCAACAGGTATGAACAGCCTTTATCTGAACTGCAGAAAAGAGAACGGAAGACTATCGGCTCATAACCTGAATCTCCGCAGGGTCAATTCCGATGGTAAATCGAATGAGAAACTCAAAGACAGCTATCCCGAGAAAGTAGAGGAATATTTCGGTCTTTGCCGCGAAGTAGCTGAAGCTGCCGAGAAGGAATGGAAAAGATCATGCCAGGACCGGTAGAAGTTCTTCCGGTCATTCCGGTGATGAGCGTTATCTCGTCTGCTGATAAGTTGAAAATGGAAGCGAAACTCATCCTTGAATCACACTTCGACAGAATAGACCTCAGCAGCGGTCTTTATCCTTTCGATCTTTCGGATTACTACGAAGAGGAAATGGGAGAGGAGCTGACAAGGCAGTGGTTCAGTTTTGAATTACTCAGGGATGCATCTCTTTTAGCCGAATGGAAGCTTATCTGTGCCGGCATAGAGGAGCAGTTCCTGGACAAGTGCGGCAACAGGAAGATTAATATCGATCCGGGATATCTTGACTATGGAAAGCTGGTCCTCGCATCATTCAAGAGCGCACCCGATAAGATCTATATCGGCAAGGGCGTTTGGGCACATACATGCCTCCGTTACGGCCATGGCCGGTTCACCGCGCCGGAGCACAGCTTCCCTGATTTCATTGATGGAAGATTCAACGACTTCATGCTGGAAGTCAGACACTGTTACAGGAGGATTCTGAGGTTGGATTCGGTATAGTGGAGTAACAAACGGTAGACAGACTGGAGGGAAAATCATGAAGACAGGATTCTTGCTGGTTTCGATAGTGTTATTAACGGTTGCCGTTGCGGTTGCCGATACCTGGGAACATACATTTGGCAGCGATCTGCCCGAACAGGCCTTCTTCTCCCTGGCTCTCGAAGACGGGGGATTTCTGATTTGCGGGATTTTTGTAATAGATGTCTCCTATTCCATCGTTTCATCGGAGAGCGCCGGTGGTGTCGACTGCATGCTGTTTCGGATAGATGACAATCAGGAGATTCTGTGGGAAGCTGATTATTTTTCCGGACCATGGCCTGATCTTGCAGTGGCCGGAGTAGAAACGGGAGACGGCTGCTATGTTCTTGCCGGCATCACAACAACCATGGAGGAGGGGCAGCAGAACTGGCTGTTCAAGGTTGACGATACGGGACAGATTATCTGGGAGAGGTCTCTGGGAACCGATTATGATGACTGGACCTACGATATGATGGAAACCGGTGACGATGGTTTTGTACTGGCCGGATACGTTGATTTTGTAGATGGAACCGGTCGTGCGGTAAGCCTTTTAAAGACGGACACCCAGGGATATGAGCTCTGGAACCGGCAATACACCGCAGCCGGCAGCGGTACAGCTGAGGCTTTGCTGGAAACTGCTGGAGGTGATCTTCTGATCACCGGGTACCTGCAGAAGGAAGGAGAGAGGAACGTAGTTCCATTTCTTCTCCGAACCGATTCAGGCGGGAATGAAATATGGATGAAAACCATTTCAGGTCAGCACGGAAACTGCTACGCACTTGATATGACCATGAAGGATAACGGGAATATCATCCTGGCAGGTTATGCTGTGAGTTCTGCAGGAGATTACGATTTCTGGATTGCAGAGATGACCAGCGATGGAGAGCTTGTTCGCCAGTCCGTATTCGGAGGCAAAGGGGATGATATGGCATTCACGGCAGCTCCATGCCCCGAGGGTTGCGTTGTAGCTGGTTTTACAGCGTCTGAGGGCGCGGGCAGGGATGATATCTGGATACTGTGTATCGATGACTCCGGTGAAGAAGTATGGTCCGTTACCCATGGAGGTCCGGGCAATGAATGCGCCGAGCATATAATCCCTGCGGCAGGAAGCGGATTTATCGTTTCAGGATACACCTCATCATGGGGAGCCGGTGATACCGACATATGGATTCTAAAAGTGAATGAGGAGGGACAGCTGGATTAGAGGTTCAGCCAGCATTAATCCCTACCGCACCGGAGCAGTCGCTGGTGTTACGATAGAGCAGGAAGCGGCATCTACTTCTGCAGGTGCTAGGTTGACGGTCTCTCTCAGACGCAACGGATGATAATACTGTGATATAGTGGTTCGAAAGCATCTTTCAGTAGTTCAATCATAAACCTACAGTAATGAATAAACGTTCTCTTCAGATTACCGGGAGAATACTTGACAGCTTGAAAAAATATATTACATTTGCATAATGGCACAAACGAGAAAGTGTGAATATGGATAAACTCAATGAGAATGATTGTTGTTCGGGGCTGGAAGGTCTGCTGTTGCCCAGGATGTTCAAGGCACTAGGTGACCCCAACCGAGTATCTATACTGATTCGACTTGCCGAATGCTGTGTCCCCTGCAGTGTAAGCGAGGTTGCAGAGTGTTGCCCTGTGGATCTTTCCGTGGTTTCCCGTCATCTGGCCATCCTGCGAGAGGTTGGTATTCTCGAGGCACAGAAACGCGGTAAGGAAGTTTATTACACAGTGTGCTCTCGGACTCTGGTCGATACCCTGCGAAGGATTGCCGACGCCCTCGAATCATGCTGCCCCATGGATGAGAATCCTGAAAGATACTGATTATGCTACCTGAAAAAAAAGGGGATAACCTGGATACTCTTGTCTCAAGGCCACGGTTAAATCAGCGCTTCGTAATCGATAGTCTGGAGACTTCAATAGGATCGGTACCTGTGGTTAAATCCCGCCTGACGCGGAACGATCATCTGGGGACGATTAAGATCCGATTGGGCTTTAACCGTATGAGTTACCTGATCGATCCGGGGTTGTACGCCCTTGGCCGGCCTGACAGACACTCACCAGTCCTGGTGTCTGCCAACTACAAACTGAGCTTTGATTGTCTTCGGAGCGCCCTGCCCGAACGTTCAGCCTGGCTGCTGGTGCTGGATACAAAGGGCGTCAATGTGTGGTGCGCCGCCGGTAAGGGAACCTTTGGCACAGCGGAATTGGTTGCCAGAGTGGCAAGCTGCCGACTGGCAGATATCGTCGATCACCGTACATTAATCGTTCCACAACTCGGCGCTCCTGGTCTGGTCGCTCATCAAGTTCGCACACAGAGCGGGTTCAGAGTGGTTTTCGGACCTGTTGAAGCAATGGATCTTCCAGCCTTCATGGACTCGGGGAGCAGGGCTACTCCAGAAATGAGACGAAAAACGTTCACTCTGAAAGAGCGAGCTGTGTTGATCGGAGTGGAGCTGAATATTGTAGTTAAGTACGGCATCCTGGTGGGTCTGGCAGTATTTATCCTTGCAGGTCTGGGATGGCCCGGCAATCTCTGGTCCAATATGGTTTTCCACGGAACTATTGCGGTGAGCGCGCTCATTGCAGCTATTCTTGCCGGTGCCGTAGTAACACCCTTGCTGCTTCCCTGGCTGCCGGGAAGAGCATTCTCCATAAAAGGTTTTGCTGCCGGTATTGGTCTGGCAGCCCTGCACTATATCTGGTGGTCGGTGACAGCTGCCAGAATAAACACCCTGGAATTTGCAGGCTGGATCCTGTTGGGTCCTGCCCTCGCCGCATTCCTGGCCATGAATTTCACAGGTGCTTCGACCTTTACCTCGATCTCCGGTGTGAAAAAGG
>QNDS01000147.1 GCA_003644925.1 Candidatus Fermentibacterota bacterium | reverse complement strand
CCCTCGATCAAACTTAGGACCGCTCTGTTCATCAAGATCCTGATAGAGAGTAACCGGTCGAGCCTTGCTTCTACCATCCTGAGGAAGGTATCCACGTGGCTGGCTGTCTCGCTGTCCGTTCTCATCGAGAAACTTATGGCAGCGTCTTTAATCTCGGTATAATTCATGGGGTTATGCCTATAACTTCAGTGTCTACTTCAGACCCTACTTCTTTGCCTACTTCGATAGCTAGATCCGCGTCCAGGTCTGCGACGGGTCCAGCTTTCCCGCCCTTTCCGCTGTTCACGTAAATGTGGCTGGTAGAACATCCAGCCACAAATACCGCGAAAAGCACACTAGATAAGTGCTTAGTCACCCGTGAAGTAAACTTCCACTCCATCCGGGTTCCTGGCCAGCGTAGAGTAATTCGTGACCGTTAGCGTACTACCATCACCAAATGTTTTAATTACACCATCCCTATGATCGAACGATAGCGAAACCGGTTGAGGTGGTGGCACGTCACATGCTGCCTGGATAATGACTGCCTGTTCAGCTTCAAACATTCCGAAAAAAATTAATAAAATTGCGTATACCATGTTGTTTCCTTAGTTAAAATTTAAAATGACCACGTTTGGGTTGTTGACGTCGCCGCCCCCGCGCTGTTGGTTGCTGAGTATGTGACCGAACCGGATCCACCCAGGTTAGTTACGGTGCCGCTGAACGTGCCGTTACTGTTGAGCGTTATCCCAGTTGGGAGCCCTCCAGTTACGATCGCAAACGTTTGCGGATCCGCACCGCTGGTAAAGTCGTTCAGGTCCTGCGTCCACGCCCCGTTCTGAGGGACATTGACTTCAGGAAGCGAGGCATCCCACACCGGGGGGCCTGATGGCCCACCAGTTGCGTGGGCGTTGCCTGCGCTACGCGATAACCCCGGCACCTTGAAATGTTTACCGACAAAAGGCCCTATAAGGCCCCTGGTTCGCATCATTAAAAGTGGACTAAACATCACACAAGAACCGGTGGCACTGCAGCGCAGCAACCGAGATCCGTTTGGGATATCGAGCCGCCGGCGTTGCCATCAGCTTTAGACCAACCGAAGTTCCAGGCCCGCCAGTCCTCAGATGTGGTCTGGTGCGGGTTGTCCTGCACCGGCTTTGCTAGCGCCGTTCCTGACGCACGGTACGCCATGCCCTCACAATACGCCTTTGACGCGGATATATGCCCGGCGCCGATATTGTTCGCGTGCTCGCCTATACATAGTTTTCCAGCCATAATTATTGTCCTGTATAAATTCGAGTATCGGTAGCCTGTACCAGGCACCTTTTACCCTTTGGAGTTGCCAAAAACCGCTGCATCTCTTTAGCGGCGTACTTGGCGTCTGTATTCGTTAAGTCGAAACCGGCCTTGATGGCCGCCTGGAACATGATGAACGGGATCGAGGCCATTTGCCGTCCCCAGGATCCTCCTTCTTCATCCTGCCCCAGGTCACGTAGAGCCCCCGGGTTCTTCCGCAGCTCCGCGTTTCTGGCTAAGATCATGTCTTCAGTCGCCTGAGTCTGAACCGCCGTTAAAACGCCTGTATGGGGCTGGTAGTGGAACTCATGTTTGATCGGTCCCTCGTGGATCGCCATCAGGTAAAGCTAGGTTGATCAGCCGCTTTCTTGGCTGCATTGGCCGCCTTGGTTGCCGCGCCTTTTTCTGCGGGCGTCAAAGGTCTGATCGGGTTTTCTTCGGCTGCTGCTGCTGCCTTTTCCTCGTCGGTTACGACGATCTCAGCCCGGTTCATTTTGGCTAGGAACATAAATTCCGCGCCGGTAAATTCTGCCTCGTCGCCTGCTTCACAGACGCCTGATTCCAGGTTAAACGGGGCTGTATGTGTGTTTCTTGCTCTCATGATTTCTCCTAAAAAGAGGGACGGGTTGCCCCGCCCCAAGTACATCATATCTTACGCTGTCATAGCCGCAGTAGGATCGACCGATGCAATGATGCCGTGAGCTTTTTCAGTGTTCACGATCAAAGACCAATCAACTGCCATCTGGCGGTTTTCCGCTAGACCGGTTTTAGCTAGGATGTCTGTACGGTATCCGTACAAGTAACACAATCTGAGGTACGCAGGATCCAGGATGAAGACATCCGCGAAATCCGCTGTCAAACTTGGGTTAGCATATACCGCGTCATACAACTGCTGCAGTCTGTTAGGCACTAGGCGTAACGTTCCGAAGTCAGTAACAAACACGTTAACCGATCCAAGTGCTGTTGCTTTTTCAGAGCTCTTGCCCTGATCAGACATCAACGTTGCAACACGTGCACTTGATGTGAATAGGTACTCAGAGATTTTTCTGATAATGCCCGGCACTGTCATCAAGACTGTAGGATCACCACCTTCGTTGTAAATGCTCTCAACCACGTCACGGATCGCGCTCTCAGTCAACGTGATACCGTCGGTTGTAGCCGTCGGAACCGTAGTTACTCCAGTAGTGTTGTTGAAGCCGACCGGGGTAGTCAGGTTGACAGTATTGGTTCGCATCCACGTAGGCAAGCCGCCAACTTTACCCGCTACTGCGTCACCGTTATCAGCAATAGACGCCTGGTTAAGCATCGAAATTGCCTCAACATCACGGCGCAATTCCTGCTGTCGTCTAGTCAACTGGTACGCTAATTCCTTAGCTCTACCGATCGTATCAGACGCGTTAGCACGGTAAGACACTCTAACGACCTTATCGGACGTCTGGTGGTGGTTACCTACACGCTCTCCTGTCTGGGTGTCGTTGCCTGTAGCGTCCGCACCGTCAACAACCGCGTTAGCCACATCAGGAGCCGCTAGTTCGTCTGTGGTCCATTCTTTGTACGCGTTCTTAGCTGAACCAGAACCGATCATGTCTGTGAAAGGCAATGGGATCTTCGAGATATCCCATATCTTGTTCATAACGTCCTCTTTAATCAGCCCGTTTAATGGGACCGCTTTGAGGTCTGCGCTATCTAAATTAGCTGTGCTCATTGTTCGTTCCTTGGGGTCATCCCCCGCTTAATAATTCTGCTATGGCGTCGGTCTGTAGGTCCCGTTTCTGGGCTCCTGTAGCACTCCGCGCCGCTTTGGTTAGTCTGTCGAGTTTGCTAACTTTTTTAGGCTTAACACCTCTCGACTTTTGCATTTTAGGCACTGCAGCAATTCGCTGTTTAGCAACCGGGGCTCCCTTTCTGAAGGCCATGGCATCCTGGATAATGTGGATCGCTTTCGCGTCCGATATCACCGAGATATCAGCCTCAGACAACCCGTATGTGTCGGCTAGGAATGTCCGGATCTCAGCAACTTCGGTTTTCATAACCGCCTGATCGTGCCAGGTTGGGTTATTGTCCATCATTACTTGTCGTTGGTTCGCTAGCTCAGCCTGCATGTTGGTGTTGTTCTGCTGCTGTTGCTGTTGGTCGGCTTGCCCATACTGCTGCTGTACTTGTTGCTGTATCTGCTGCAGTTGGTTGTATCTAACCGACTGGTCTTGCTGCCTGGCCGCATATTCTGCCGGGTCAGTCTGTCGCAACTCATCCCAGTTAGTGGACTGGAATTCTCGCAATAGCTCACTCTGCAAACGCTGCGTTAAAGCTGAGTTGAGTTCGAGCACTTGCTTGATCTCCCCTGCTTTTTTGCCAGCTGCTGCCTCAAAAGTTTTCCGATCCTCTGCAAGAGCCATCGACTTCTGAGTGTTGTATTTTGATGTTTGATAGCCGGCTAAAACCTCTTTGAGGTTTACAGTTTCTTCGACTCCGTCTACTTTCGTACGGAGTGACATTTCACCAGTTTCTTCGTTGATGTTTACCTGATCATCTGCCAGGCCCATCATCTGAGAGAGGGTGCGGTCGTCATCGCCATCGCCATCATCGCCATCAACAACCTGTGCATCTGCAACCGTCGCATCGTCATCAGCGGTAGGCGTGTCGGGATCCCCATCAGGGCCCGCGTCGCCAGCTTTTGCGTCAACTTGTGTTTCTGCTGTATCTGGTTGTTTTTCTGGATCTTCGACTAGAAGATCCGCAATCTGATCTAAAGGGTCAACGTCCGCCCCAGTTGGGGTAGGGTTAGTTTCTACTTCTGACATAGTATATACCTGTTTTACGTGTTATTGTCAATGCTACGCGGGCCGCGTAGCATCCTTTTCGGCTTGCGCCAACTTACCAGTGTTAACCGCTGTCTGTACCTCTGCTCTGAGGGCGTTGAGCGACTTGAACTGGTGGTGTATCTCGATTAGGCTTGTAGAGTCTCCGATCTTAGTACGACCGAAGGCGTCCCATAATTCCTTCTCCTTCCTGTCGAAAAAGTCATCCAGGAACCGGATCTTAATTTTCTTAACTTCCTGCGCTTCGTAAAGCTCCTGTTCAATTCGGTCTTCTATTGCTTTCTGTCTCAAATTGTTAGTGTTCATGCTAGGAGTCCTTGTGGTTGTGACTGAGGTGAAAACTGTTGCATTATAGCGTTCATTTCCTCCATAGAGATAGTCTTAGTATCAATCAGTTCCTGCAAGATCTCATCAGCCATCCGCCCTTTATTCTCCTTCATGTTCAGGTGGTCCCACACGATCCCGAAGTTAGGGTTGCCTTTCGTCCGGCTTATGTTGCCCATCTTTTTGTACGCTTCAACCGACTGTTTAGCAGATTGTCGGAGCATAACGTCGAACTCCTTAGCCATGCCTCTTTCCAGGAAGGAATTTTTTACATTCCCTAAGTTATCCGCCACTGAAGAGTATTTGTAGCCCTGCGCCGCTCTGTAGGCGTCGTCACCTCCAGGCCTGTGGAACATCTCAGCCCCGTCTCCGATGGCCATCTTCCACCGCATCGCTTCTGCCGGTGAGATCTCGCCCATAGATCCAATGATATCGCCTCGGGAACCGGGGGCTCCGAATGCGGTATCACTGCCTAAACCGACGCGGGGCCCGGGCCCTGTAAAGCCGCTGTCCATCTGTGATTCCAGTAATCCCAGCTTATCCAGCGATTTCTCAATGCCTGATCCAGGTTGCCTCATGATCGACACGTAGCCGGGCCCCCGAGGTAACCCTGGTTGCATGTCTGAGATCGCCACGCCATCTTGACCCATAACCGCCATGGCATAATCCCCGGCCAGGTTTTGACGCCACGGTTCAGCCTTGTCGAACGTATATTCTGTTGTCGGGCTACGGTTCAGTTCGCCCGTCTCGTCCATCCACATACCCGGAGAATTTCCCCGCTTCTGTGGCTTCCGGTTGCCCTCATCGAATAACAGGCCCATTGACTCAAAAACCGGTGATCCGTCGTCATTCTGCAAGAGTAACTGGTGCGCCCTATCGTAGCGGGCCTGGTCACTGTATGGCATGTCCGGATCGTCAATCTTGAAGTGGCTTTGTGTGCCCGCCCTCAAGTTATCAACCATGCCTGACACACCCTCGACCTTCATAGTGGAGGAACCGGGGTCATAGTCTGCCATGTTGCGGACTTTAGGACCCCCCGCCTCGTGCGTCTGCTGTCGTCGCTGCTTAGCTGCCAGCCTGGCTATCTGTTGACGTAGTGCTCTTGCTTTCGATATCTTAGCCATAATTATTACCTGTATTTCACAATTTGGTGGTCCCAAAGGCCCCGATCATCGAAGTCTCGGTAAAACGGTCTAGCTAATCGCTCTTCCATCGTCATGTTTCGTCGTTTCTGGATAGCTCTTGCGTTAGCCTCCCCTGTCAATGCGTAATACTTGGCGTCGGGTGTCCGAGGGTCAGCAAATAGCTTGGCCTGCAGCGCCCTGGCCTTATCCATCAGCACGGCGGCTTGTGCAGTATCGCCCGCCGCCTCGGCATCCTTAGCCCGGGCCATAAACCCATTTACTCGCATCCGCCCCGCGTTCTCTTCCTTGGCAAACTCTCCAGGGTTACCGCCGCGCGGTAGGTTCGCTTTGTCCTGTACCGCGTGGCCACTGAGTTCATGTAAGTTAGTGGATCGCATCCCGCCGGGAACCGATCCGTCCTGGTGCGCCCAGGGGTTGATAGTCACCTGGTTGTCAGCATATTCCCCATACGCGCCGGGTATATCCTGCTCACGGTACTGGACGTCGTCTAACAGGGTAGGATAGTGTTTGTCTATTTCAGGGTGTTGGAAGTGGGCCCGCATGGACCCGTAATCCGACATCATCCCGAGTTTTTCGGTCATGTCCTTGAATTCAAGGGTTTCTTGCCATGTCCTGTTATGGTATTTGTTGCGCAGTTCCATCAACCGGCCCCGCTCCAGGGGCGTTATCTTGTCACCTAGATCCAGCACGTCCTGTTCAAAGCTGCGAGGCTGTGCCAGGTACGCGGCCTTCGAGTCGTCGAACTCGAAACCGAAATTGCCTTCCCGATCGAAGTACGCCGGCTGCCCGAACTGGTCCCCGGTTGCCTTCCATATCTCATCTGGTGAGGCCCCCGATTGCCGCATTGCGTATGCCAGCTTAGACGTTCCAGGTTTTAGCCCTTGGGCATTCATGCCCCCGATCCCGCCTGTCTGGTTGCCGCTCATTTTAGCGGATCCCGATCCGACCACGCCCGGGTCTAACCGGGCTAGCTGTTTCGATACCTTGCGCCCCATATTCAGGGCGCTTGGCGCTCCGAACGCCGTTTCTATCAACTCAGGGGCCAGGAATGCGGCGGTTGCCAGTCCCGGGCTGCCTGTGACCTCCAGGGTCTTGTCCCCTAGGTAATTCTGTCCGTCCTCCATCGCCTTGAGAACCGGGTTCTCTTCCATCCACTTCAGAGCGGAGAGTAGATCTTCCGATCCTCGTAAGGATCGGGGCATAAAGGTGAGATCGTCTTGGATTCCTCGCACGGTGGCTGCGGCGGCCCCCAACGGGTCCGATCCACCCCCAACGGCGTCGAGTATCCCAGCGGAAACCCCTCCGATTCCTGCTGGAATTGTTCCCGCAATAGCTGATCCCGCCGTGAGATAAGGGTCTGCAATTTCTTGAAGAGTGCGGGTTGGGGGTACTGGAACCGATCGATCCGGTCGTCCATAGAAGGCCCCCTGTGCAAAGTGGTCACGAATAGCTCTCTCACGTCCTAATACCTCCTCTTCTGATAACAGGCCGGCCCAGCCATCTCTGGCATCAACCGGGTTCAGTTCAAACCGCTTATTCCTGGTGTTCCGGCTCATCGTCGGTGTCCTCCCGTTGCTTAGCCGCCTCTGCTCTGTCCAGTTGAGCGTTGACGTTATCGGATTGAAGTTTCTCGCTATCATGCTTAATTTTCAGCATGGCTATTGCCATATCTGATTCCAGCTTAGCAATTTTGGTCTGAGTGTCCTGGTTCATCTTCTCAGTGTCCAGTTTCAACCGGCCGTCCTTGTCGAACGCGTCCGCCATCGCTTTGGCTTCATCAAGCTGCTGTGTCAACTGCGAGATCTGAGCCTCCATTATCATCTGCTGTTCGGCTGCCTG
>QNDS01000146.1 GCA_003644925.1 Candidatus Fermentibacterota bacterium | reverse complement strand
GTATCAACGTGATTGATACAGATAGTCTATAAACAACGCTATAGCTTCATTTTTCGAATCCACTGACTACAGCGATGTTCCTTAACCACTCAATGAAATAGTTCGAACTTTTTGATACAAGGGTCGCCACAAAATACAAACGGCCCTTCGAGGGTCGTTTTTTGCGTTATGGATTGGATGCCACTTGCGACACTTGCATTAATCAGTGTGAGTTAATCTCTTGAAGTTCCAGTGACAGAATTCGCAAGTTGACAATGATATGTACATAACGTACATTACGTACAGATAAGGAAAGGAGGAAACTATGCCTGAAACTATTTCAACTGCCGATGCAAGAATGAATTTTTCAGATATCATAAACAAGGTTGCTTACGGTAATGAACCAATCGTATTGACTCGTAGAGGTAAGAGCATTGCTGCGCTTGTTTCCATTGCTGAACTTGAGTTACTTCAAAGGATCGAAGAGCATCTGGATGTTGAAGATGCTAAAGCGGCTTTAGCTGAGCCTGGCGAAAATATCTCAGCTGAGGAAGTGTGGAAAACTCTAGGTATCTGATCAGTGACATATTCCATTGAATTCAGACCTGGTGCTCTGAAAAATCTTAAACGGTTTCCAAAACGTGATTTAGTTCGAATCAGGAAGAGAATTGAGGAGCTTAGAAATAGTCTGCCTGACTCGCAAATAACCAAGATGAGCGGGAAGAATTCTTTTCATAGAGTTCGCTCCCGAAATTATCGTATTATCTATGAGATACATTCCGATAGATTAATCATTCTTATAGTTAAGGTTGCTCATCGAAGGGATGTTTATAGAAATCTCACCTAGGATTATCGAATATCACTCAGTAGACAAATGTTTGTAAGTTGGTAACATATCCTCTTCTGCTGTCAGAATCTTTCCCTGTAACGTCAAAGGCTGGAATCACTGATTCCACAGGAAACCATCAATGAGTATTTCGGTAAGAATTTCGTCCAGAGATCCCGAGCGGTAAGTCCAGTAAGACCAGTGCAGTCCCAGTTCATTCATCACGCTGATCCAGTCTGTTACAAGGTTGTATCGGCTCTGGGGATCCGATCCGGATACTGCTCCGAACTCCCCTACATACAGGGGTACTTCGCAGTCTTCAGCCCATTGGGTCAAGCGGCTGATGTCATTTCGAATCCAATGCACATCACATTCGAAATAGTCGCCTTTGAGAAATTCCATACATAGAGATATCTCCCCGAAATTCTCAGGTGCTTTTATCATCCCTCGAACATGAAGAACGTCACCCGGCTGAACCCTGAGCAGCGGTTCCGTAAAGAACGAATATCTCTGAACCCAGGTTCCAGAACCGGTTGATCCATTCAGCATCAGAGATTGATTACCACCGTACGAATCGCTACTGACCATTCCCGAGTAATCACCATCACCGTAGAAGAACCAGCTCCTGGCTTCTCCAGCACGCCTTGGAGAACTCTCCTCAATATCCCAGTTGAACACTTCCGTCTGATTGCCGTTGCACAGCACCTGGATATCATCAAATAGAACTGAACCGACATCTCCAGATGCATAGAGTTTCAGAGAAGCCCACTCTACTCCCGGAGGAACGGTAATGGATCCGCTCTCCCACTCAATCCAATTCTCCGCAGGAAGACGTAACCTGTTTACGTCTGATGACCAGTCTACCCATCGCGTACTGGCGATTACGGTTCCAGGGTATGCGTACTCATCCGGCACAGGTGAATCCCCGGACCATGTGGCCGCTGCATGTGAAACAACGAATGGCTGGTAATAGTGAAACGAGTAAACCACGTTGGGATCGTCTATGATGCGAAAACCGGTTCCGTCCCATGAAGCGCTCTGGACGAAGATTATATGTTTGTCATCCACCTCCCTTATGGATTCCACGAGACGCCGGGACAGATCCCACCACTGCTGCGGTTCGTAGGGAGAGGGCTCATTGTAAAGGTCATATCCAGCAATGCAGGAACGATTGGAATACCGGCTAGCGATATTCTGCCAGATCTGAATCAGCTGTTCCTGTGCATCTGTTGAATCCCAGATTCCTCTATTGCTGATCCTATCACCAGGTGGAGCCACATGCATATCCAGAATAATGTAGATCTCTCTGGGTTCACACCATGACAGATAACGGTCTACCAGCTGGAATCCTGCATCGGTCTGAAACATTTTCCAGTTAAGAGAAAGGCGAAGGGAATTGCAGCCAATTCCGGCCAGATACTCAATATCCTCTTCGGAAGCGTAATCGAAGGGAGCGTCATGATTGTTATCGTAGCGGTGGTAGTAGAGGTCCATGTTCATGCCCCTGAGAAATACATCTTCCCCCTGATCGTCCTGGATTCTGCTTCTGTAAACCGTAAGCCAGCCGGGAGTAATGCAGTCATCAGAACAAGACCGCTCAGACTGAGGAATCATGCATAGAACCAGCAGTAACTGAAGCAGCAATGGATACTCCTTTCCTGCAAATGCATTTATCACAGTGCACGGATCTAACTGTCCAAAATATGATCCTGATATGACTGCATCACAATAGCCACTCCAGATAGTGCATTGCGGGACCGGACGTCACTTGCGACACTTGCAAGGAAACAGACTGCCTATTGTATATTCATAACGTGATGCGTATATTTACATCAGTTATCTATACTTATACGCAGGGAGAGTGAAAACATGAAACGCAGACGAATTCAAGTAACGGTGAACTATGCAGCCCTACTTCTGATGAACATCGCCTTCTATTTCGTATACATAGGGAAGAGTGCCTCGCACATATACGATGTGATCGGTCTGACTTCTATAGTCGTTGTGGGAGTCACATTCAGAAGCGTTCACTGGAAAACCGGGATATGGAAACTTACACACACTAAATCAAAGGAGCTTGACGAGAGGGAGCTCACTCTTACTCACTGGGCTCTCAGTCAATCTTACGCCTGGTTCGCAGTTATCTGCCTTGTGATAATGTTTGCATTTGCACTTTCCAGCAGAATGAATATATGCCCGCAGTACACCATCTCAATACCTCTTGTGGGAAGCCTGATCTATCTGTCTCATACGCTTCCGGGCTCTATCATTGCCTGGAAAGCAGGAAAGCTGCCGGAGGATACCGAATGAAGGCGAGAAGGCTCTACAACAGGATAGCTGCCCTCAGAGTGGAAAGGGGTATTTCCAGAAAAGAGCTTGCAGAACAGATAGGAGTCAATTTCCAGACTGTAGGTTACCTGGAAAGGCAGGAGTACAATCCCAGCCTGGACCTTGCTTTCCGGATAAGTGAGTACTTCGGTTTCCCTGTTGAATTTATCTTCTCCATCACAGTTATGAAACCAATGAGTGAGGAGTTATACCAGCAGAATTCAGAATAAGAATTATCTAGAAGTGCCAGCCCATCTTCAAACTCAACCATGGATAACTTGATCCATAAAGGTTCAAATAGCCAGCATCAACGCAGAACGAAAAACCGGACCGGGAAATGTAGTGTACTCCCAGGGGGAAATACAGTGAAGTCCCCCAATCACCGCCAGAACTGTCGAAGAACTCGATCTCTGGAGCAGCACCGCCAAACGCACCGATGTAAGGTGACCATTTACAGTCAGGGTCCGCACCATTCCAATGGTACTTCAGTCCTCCACCAAAGCCCCATCCAGCGCAGAGTTCAATGTTGATAGTGTTGCTGATAAATGCATCCCGAGACAGTCCGCCGATGCACACACCTCCGCCGACAAGGGATATTCCTATAGGATGCTCGTCTCTGACAGTGTTTTTCGCTGATTGATTCTCATAATCATCGCTCCCGAACAGGGCAAGTGAAAACGCAAGTAAGCATGATAGAATCACAGAAACCCTCCTATTGTGTAAATCCATTTTTCAGGAACACGGGGTTTCAAACAGGTTCTGTCGAATGCCTCTCGATAACGATAGCGCCCCTTATGCTTTCCAGCGTTCTTGATTTCTTACCTATGCCCCATACAAGGAGGCGGATATCCTCCTGGCGGGCATCACGGAAGGTAACCAATATGCTGCCGAAACCAAGCATCCTTTCGAGGAGATCCTCAGTGTCAACAATGGTACTGATCTCCTCCCTGCCGATCTGTTGACCACTCTCGGTTGGACCCTTCTGAATGTTAACGTAGTTCGGTGTAAAGGCAACGTAAAAGAACAGACCCCTTATCCATGACACACAAATCGCAACGAGGAAGATCAGGGCGAATATCAGATAGGCAACACCGTTCATATCTGCGCTAATTCCGCCCAGGAACATCCAGAGATCGTCCAGCCAATGGAGGTAACTCAACCAGAGCACCATACCTCCGAGACCCAGGACCAGAAGAAGAAGCTCCTTAATTCCCGCATCGTACTCTTCTATCATGAAGTTAACCAGGAAAAACCCTAGCCATATAGCGCCCATCGTACCTGATGGTTCTTTTAAAAGCAGCGACAGGACGAAGAAGACCAGCGACAGCACTATCACTGGAAGATAGATTACTTTCCTTGTCCAGCCGAATACAACCAGCCATTCGCTTATGTCCGGGTCTTTATTGAGTTGCTGATCCATCCGGAATCTGGTTCTTATGCTCCTGCGCATGAATAACCAGAGGATAACCCCAAGCAGTATTATCGCGAAGGGAGCTATGAAGACAATGATCTGAGTCGAAGTCCAGTTACCCATCTGACCTCCAGACGAACAGCTAAGGCGTTAAGCCGTGGATTCTAAAATACGCTGACGGTATACGATTCCAATTCCTCGGTGATAGTTGTTATCACTGCGCCTGTACTCTGTACAAACACATTCCTGACTTTACCGACGTTCTTTGCCGAGTCAGTGGTATTGCTGACAGTATTACCTCCAGAGATCCAGGTCAGCTGTAATTCCATACAGTCTTCGAATGTTCCGGCGCTTACCGTAACATTTTCAGTAACGGAAAGGATCATGCCAGTCATGGGAGGTTCTTCCGAGAAACTCCACACGGCACCGTTTACTATAGGGAAAGGTATCGTAAAGGAAGAATCGGTATCGGTAAGATGAGGGTAACCAAACAATCCACTGTCCGTGACACGGAGATAACTCGTATAGGTTGTGTCTATAATCATAACCATGGAACCCATTACAAGCGTATCGATAACTTCGTTCTCCTGTACGAACACATCGAAACCTTCCGAATGTGTCTCCGTACCCGTAATCTCAAGGGTGCTGGTTCCCGTTAGCGTACCTGTAAGCGAGTCACCATCCATAATCATACCTATGCGGTCGTAAACCCACTGGTTACCCACGGTCAGGGGATAGAATTCCGCATCGGGGGAGGGTGAGGGGCCAATGGGATCACTGGTGCCGCAGGATAGTACCAGAAGGATGAATGCTGCTGTAATAATCAGTTTTTTCATGCAATACTCCTTATCAGTAAGAAAGCTCTCTCAGTGTTAATTCTGCAGACGAAAGATGATAATGTCCAATCTACGAATATGTTCAGGTCATGAACAGACTCCAGTTCTGCCCCTGAGATGTTACCTGAGGGAATTATCCATGAGACAGCTTACGGTGTCACTGTGATGGTAAGGTCATAGGCTCCCGTGTCATCATCTATAGCGTATATGCGGGTTTCATAGCTTCCCGCCCCTGCGATCGTGTAAGTCAGAGCATCGTCAGTTCCGTACACCGGATCCCATTCCGCTATCACTGCCCCTGTTGAAACCTCCACAAGTTTCAGAAGAGGTGAAAATCCCTCAGTGGTCACTTCAATGCGTACCTTATCAAAAGCTTCAGCCTCGAATTCGTATGCATCATAGGCAAGATCGCTGTGATCCGGGTCGCGAGTATCGCCCGACTCGATCGCTCCGGTCTCCTCTATCACAGTGGCGATTTCATCTCCTGCACTCTCACCACCGCAGCAGCTCAACAGCATGATGATTGTCAGTACGGAAGCTGGAAATATATTATGTCCAATTGTCTTGTTTGACCTCATGGTTCTCTCCTTTTATTCAAACGCTAACTTATCTTTGGGATATTGGTATTACAGTTACCAGCTGTCAGTTATCATCGGGAGTGCATCCGAAGAAATCTCCCAGCATAGTCACGGCTGCTTCATACTTCAATTCCTCTTTCATTTATTAACTCCTTCTTTCTCAATCCAAACCATAGCAAAGCAGTAATTCTCGACTTGAAACATAAATATCCAGAATTGCCCTGAATTGTCAAAAACATTTGTGACCGGTGGAAGCTTCATGTCTAATAATAGGATCTGACTTTTTTCCAGTTCTTCAGGATGTAAATGGGCAGAGGAATCTTTATCAGAGTGCTTCTTAATACTTTTTTCAGCCAGGACTTATCATCTGCGAATATAAGTTCATGTACCAGGTGCTGCTCCCTTTTCTGCCCCACGGCACGCAACCTGCCGAGGGGGTCGGAGATCACCATGTGACCGTCCCAAAAGCGACCATTCTCATCGCCATACCGGTTTGCCGTAACAATCCAGGCATCGTACATACGGGCATTACATCTGGCCATGAAGGAATCTTCATCATAATCGTCAGCCAGACTCAGTATGATCAAATCCAGATGACTTCTCATCAGCTCCCGCATTGTGCGCGGGTTCGCTGCATCAGAACAGATCACTATGCCTGTCTTTAATCCTTTGATATCAGTGATTGTTACAGGTACTGAACCTGATTTGAAGTTCGCAGTTATCTCGCTGGATTTCAGATTGCTTTTGCGATGGACAGCCTGAATTTCTCCCTTCGGGTTCAGCAGCACTTGAGCGTTATAAAGAATACCATCATCAATTTCTGACATACCAAAACAGAGGTATATCCTGTGCCGGAGCGATAGGGAGGCAAGATCCTGCAGGGTCTCCTTCGTAACGCGCTGCGCAATATCACGGTGGTATTCCGGCATATCACAGGGATTGTACCATCCGAGGATCAACTCACCGAATATTACAAGCTCAATATCCGGCTGATCGCTCTTTATTCTATCTACCGTGTTGACGATTTTCAAACGATTAACAACCGGGTCTCGATCGCATGACATTGTAACGCTTGCGGTTTTCAGATGCTTTGCAGCGTTTTGTTCATTGTAGAGAAAGGATCTGAAACCGGATATCACTGTACACCTCTCAGTGGATACGTTTTTTCACCGCACACCAGACCAATTGCAAAGCGTTTAACTATTCCTTATTCATGACTGCCGGACCAGGAGCATGAATCACTGGTGGTATGGTGAGTACCAAGGCTGTCATACACTCCCGTCGTTCCGAACATGCCGGAAACACTGGCCGGAGGATCAAATGTACCGTCAATACTCATTGTATAGCTGTAGTGACCAGTATTCAGTGTATCGGTCATATGAAACTCGTTATCTGAAATCGATGCATTGCCAGGAGTCCATATCACGGTATCCGCCGGCAGAGAAG
>QNDS01000145.1 GCA_003644925.1 Candidatus Fermentibacterota bacterium | reverse complement strand
TATCCCCCCTCTCCCACCCACTGGAACCATGAACTGTCCAGCTGAATACCGTCCTGCCGTTCTGCTGAAAGGCGTAGGGTGCCTGGAGAGAAACAAAGATGAAATTTCCCTCATCGAATGCAGCCCATCTGGAGGAAAACTCAGCGACATCTCCGCCGTAACCGTGAAGTGCAAGGACGAGATCATACCGCTCCTGCGGATCGTAATCATCGGGCAGGTGGATTCTTGCAGTCTGCATTGAAGGATATTGCAGGAAAAGCCTGTCACCAAGCACTTCAATACTCTTGCGCTCCATGGCTTCTTCCATGACAGCCATCGCTTCGAGCACATAATCATTGAACACTTCGTTATCCATTATAGATGTAAAATCGGTGTCGGTCTCTATAAGCTCAGGTCTGTCGAATCCCGCCAGGGCAGACTGCAGCAGGGCTTTCCCGGCAAGCTCCGGCTCATCAAGCAGCCCGAAACAGCAAGCGAGGTTAAAGAGGGTTACAGGATTATCATCCAGATCCGCCTCAAGTGCCAGAATATAATACTCGGCTGCTTTCCCGTAATCACCATCCTGATAGCACAATGCTGCGTCCCGAGCAAGAATTCCCGGCTGACTCTCGTAGGATTCAAAGAGTTCTGAAGACAGCTCTCCCAGCGTAACCGAACCATCCTGCGCAGATGCTGAGGAGACAAAGAAGAACGCAATCATGAGCGTACAGGTGAAGCATTTCATTATAGAGGCCGCCTTTCGGGAAATGGATACTATGTAAGTATATGTCCATCTGATATATTGTCAAAAATTCTCACTCATTTCTCAATGTGATCAAGCTGATGTTCTTGCTGCTTCTGAATTTGCGATGTGAGCATTCAGGGATTATTATGCCTTCTTACGAAAGCAATCAGAGGAGCCGGAATGAAATTTGGAATTCAGTCCTGGGGAAGCGAGGGGGATAACAGACCCCTCCTGGCACTGGCTGGGGGGCTTGCATCAAGGGGGCACGAGGTCAATCTGGTTATTTCAAGTATAGAGGGGCAGGACTATTCAGATTATGCTGACAGGAAAGGTATCAGGCTCAAACAGACTGCGTCTCTGAACTACTCCCCGGAGGAACTTGAGAACATGGGGAGACAGGTTATTGCGCAGCGAAACTCCCTTTCACAGTTCCGATCCGTACTTGATCATCTTTTCAATCCTCTTCTTGAGGATATGTGGAGTGAATCACAGAGGTTATGCGGAATATCCGATGCGGTTATCGGTCATTTCGTCGTTTACCCTCTCTCCATAGCAGCGGAGGGCAGGGGAGTACCACACATAACCGTGACCACAACCCCTTCGATTATCCCTTCGGCATACCTGCGGCATCCGGGTATCCCATGGATGGGAAAAAAGCTTAACTCCCTTATCTGGAAAGCCGGTTCCATCCTTATCAGCAGGATAATAAGCGATGATGTGAACCGAATGAGGAAGAGTGAAGGATTGCCATTCAAGAAAAACACTTTCTCGTCGATGACCGAATCGGGGCTGCTGAATCTGATCCAGGCCAGTCCTCAACTTGTTGAACGGGCGCCTGACTGGGGTAACCATAACCGGCTATGCGGCAACCTGCGGCTTCCAGGGGAATCAGTTATTGATTCCCTTCCCGGGAGAGTTGAGGAATTTCTTAACTCCGGACCTCCGCCTCTGTACATCACCTTCGGCAGCATGATGGTGTTCGAGCCCTTCAACTCGAAGACAATTGAGCTGGCCGCGGCTGCAGCTCTCGATGCAGGATTCAGAGCCATTATTCAATACGAAGGCGGAAGTACACCGGATACTCCTCCGGGATCTGACATTCTGCTTGTCAAGCGAATTCCACACGAGCTGATTTTCCCTCGGTGCAGCGGTGTCGTTCATCATGGCGGTGCTGGAACCAGCCATACTGCAGCACGCTCCTGCGTCCCGTCTATCGTTGTCATGTTCGCAGTAGACCAGTTTTACTGGGGGGCTCTCCTTGTGAAAGCAGGTATTGCAGCAGCAGCAATTCCAAGAAGAAAGCTGACGCGACGGAAACTTACAGATGCGATGCTTAAGCTGAAAGAAAATCCAGTATTCAAAAACAATTCGGAAGTAACAGGCAGCAGAATGAAGCTTGAAGATGGAGTCAGCAGCGCTGTTGAAATTATCGAGGAAGTTATTCAGAAAATTACGTAAAGTGAAAGGGGACACTTATCAGTGCCCCCATATTAATACAGTTAGCTTGATCTAAAATTCGGTCTTTATGGCTCCCCAGGTACTCTGATCAAGGGTAACCTCGAACTCGACCGTGAATTCGCAGAGGCGGAAAATATAACTACCGTCTAAGTATATCCAGTAGAAACTCTGTGTAAGATCACTCCATGAGATACCGTAGCTGGCGACGGCACTCTGAGGAACCGGAGCTGCGCCAAGGTATTCAAGCGTACTGCCATCGAAGGAGTAGAAGTAAAAATCGGAGTATTCATAACCTCCTATGATTATGCCCAGATCTGATCCGAAAGGAAAAACGCTGCATCCGCACGCGTTGCTTGACGGGAGCTCCGAAAGTGTCCAGCTATCGGACACTGTTCCGCCGATATCGAATACGTACAGAATATGACTGTAGGCATCGATCTCCCAGATATTCAATGATGGATCAAAATCAATTCCCCTTGGTTCAGGGGAGGGATTGTCGAAAGCGTATGACCAGCCTGAAACAGTGCTGTATCTGTAAATTTCCGTGTCGGAGTCCCAGTCGTTGATGTAGATGAAGCTTTCTGCTGGAATCGAGTAACAGCAGATACCAAAAACCTGTGGAATTTGGGGTGGACATGGCATCCCGAAGGTTTTAGCGCCTGTATTCGGATTCACAGCGTAGATAGAATCCTGTATGAAATCAGTCACGAACAGCTCCCCTTCGAAGAAATCGCAACCTCTTAAACAGTTGGCCCATGCCATACTGACATCATTTATAGAGGTTATATCGATGATCCAGTCATCGGTTTCCGGTTCAGCAGGATCACAGGTTCTCTGTGATAAATGTCCGGCATCCGGATCGAGCGCAAAACATGCGCCCGTAATCAGCATAAGTACAAATATAATTTTCATAAAAAGACCCGTTTCTTTTTAGAATGACTATCGTTTGCAACTTAATATTCGTCAGTCTTCGAGTAAAGGCTTACATTTAGCAGATTCCGGAATGCCCTCAAAATACGGTTGCATTTCGGAGCAGGCTGGAACATAATGTAGATATAGAAATGGGATATTGCCGGAACCCGGTTTTCAGTACAGGGAGATATAATGCAAAGGATATACCTGGATCACAACGCTACAACACCTCTTCATCCTGAGGTAAAGAAAGCAATTATCGAATCAATCGACGTGTTCGGAAATCCTTCCAGTCTTCATGAAGATGGAAGAAGGGCCAGAGCTCTTATCGAAGATGCCAGAGAGAAGGTTGCCGGGCTTATAAACGCTGACCCGGAAGAGATCATGTTCGTGGGAAGCGGTTCGGAGGCGAACAATACTGTACTTTCACTGGTAAGCTGCAGCGGAGCCCGATGCAGCCTGCATGCACCGGTTGAAAGCGACCTTGTTATATCAGCTATTGAGCACCCCTGCATCCTTGAGACATCGAAATGTCTCAAAAACAGAGGAACCACTGTTAAGCGTATAGGTGTGGATAAAAGAGGACTTGTTAGAATGGACGATCTTGAACAGGCGGTATCTGAGAATACATCGCTTGTGTCCATTATGATGGTGAACAACGAAACAGGCGCAATTCAGGATGTGCAAAGAGCTCTTGAAATAGCGCATGCCTCGGGGGCAATGTTCCATACAGATGCTGTACAGGCGGTTGGCAAATTACCCCTGGACGTCAAAAAGCTCGATGTTGATTTCCTTACAATCTCGGCTCACAAGATCTATGGTCCAAAGGGGGTTGGGGCTCTGTACGTGAAAAAGGGCACTCCCTTCTGCCCATTGATCAGAGGCGGCCATCAGGAAATGGGGCGGCGGGCAGGTACCGAGAACACGCTCGGCATCGTAGGTCTTGGAAGGGCGGTGGAGCTTCGCGCCCTCGAGATGGAAGCGGAGGCAGAGCGTCTGACCGGGCTTAACAGATTGCTCAGAGAAGGAATAGAGAGCAGGATCGAAAACATCCATTTCAACAGTGATCCCGCGTGCTGCATTCACTCTACACTCAACGTTTCCTTTGAAGGGGTTGAAGGGGAGGCACTCCTGCTTTACCTTGATTACGAGGGAGTGGAAGTTTCGACCGGTTCCGCATGCGCGTCAGGATCCCTCGACCCGTCCTATGTCCTCCTTGAAATGGACCTTCCCATTGAATTCACGCACGGCTCTCTCAGATTCAGCATGGGAAGGTCAACAACCCGCGAAGAGGTTGATTACGTTCTGGATGTTCTTCCGGGGATCGTCCGGAAACTGCGCAGAATGTCCACTGTTTACGGAGGTGAACGATGAGCTCCTGGCTGTACACGGACAAGGTCAAAGACCACTTCATGAATCCCAGGAACATCATGTTCGACGACGAGGATTTCCAGTTCGATGCCGAAGGTAAAACCGGCAACATAAAATGCGGTGATGAGATGATCTTCTATCTGAAGATAGATCCTGATACTCTCACGATCACCGACTGCAGATGGAAGACCTTCGGATGCGCAAGCGCCATAGCGAGCACCTCGGTTCTGTCCGAGATGATAAAGGGAATGACCCTCGACGATGTCCGCAATATTACCAACGTGGATATAATGAACGAACTGGGCGGTCTTCCTGACAACAAGGTTCACTGCTCCGTACTCGGGGATAAAGCCCTTGCCGAAGCCATCAACAACTACTATCGCGGGCATGGTATGGAGGATAAGGTTCACGATGCGGAATCAAGGATAGTATGCGAATGTCTCAATGTCTCTGAGGAAGAGATCGAACATGCCGTACTTGAGGGAGCTCGCAATTACTATCAGCTTCAGGAGATGACAAAGGTGGGCACCTCCTGCGGCAAGTGTGAGGATGATGCGAAGGAGCGTCTTGCATTTTATCTGGACAAACATTTTCAGATCAATGTATGTGTCCAGACCTGACCCTGTCCGGCCTGTGCAAAGCGAGTGACCCCATGGGATCCCAGGGGTTGAGTACAATGGGTTCTGTTTTCAGGACTTCCTTCTGCTCGTCAGAGAGGTATTTTCTGTTTATAACCGCCTGATATGCAAATTCATCAAACCAGCTGTCGCTCATTACGAAATAGCCTTTATCACCGTATTTGTCACTCCAGCTGTTCTCTACTTTCCATCGGTCCGGTGAACCGTCATCCCTGATGTTCACTCCTGTGAACACCATTGCATGTGTCATAACGCTTTCACCGTAATCCAGCCGGCCGGCTTTATCCAGACTGAACTCGGTTCGCAGGACACCCTCGTAATCGTAGATATCCATATCCAGGATTCCCCGATCCCTGGAAATGTATTTACCAACATCGCACCCGAACCAGACTGGAATCCCGTCCATGAGCTGCCTCTGAACCATATCCTTGAGAACGGACATTTCAACGTTGAGATATGTAACCAGGTTACCCCCTTCAATATTCCCAAGGTACTGAACAGTGTAGGTGCGGTTGAAGGGCTTATCGCCTGTGGGTGAATTGATAATACTGACGTAACTTTCCAGATCAGTATCTATATACTTTCTATAGAATTCCATCGGTGTTATACAGGCATCCCTGTGAAATTTCCTCTCTTTATCGGTGTACTCAAAGGTAAACTCATCAGGAGGAATGCCAAGGAACATCGTGCACAATCTATAGAACTCTATCAGCATCTTTTTCTTTTCGGATCGAAGCTCGCTGATATCCCTCCCATTGCTCTGCATTTTCCTCAGGATCGAAGCGTATTCTCTCACTTTAAGAGTAAGAATCCTGTTCATCCGCGCCGAGTTGCTGCTGTGATAGGTTTCCGGCATGGCTGATTTGGGAACGACACCGTATTTCTCGACTATGCTGGTGAACATATCCCACTGCCCGCCGTCAATTAGAGGAGAACTCAGAAGCCACATCACTACTCTGGAATCTGTATCCTCCTCAATCGTATCAATGATATTCTCGAGGAAGTAATTAGCTTTCTCTACCTTATCGAAGAACATCTGGTAACTCTGGGACAGCTCAAAATCAACCAGGTTCAAATCCTCGATGATCTTATGCCTCATGGTATTGAGCCCTGCGAATAGCCAGCATCTTCCGCTTTTATTCTGAGCGGTTATCTTCCCTGTCTTCAGATCATGGGAGAATGTATGCTGCATGTTTATCTGCGAAGCATGGTTCAGGGCAGTCTCATCCAGACCCATATTCAGGATACTGTTTCTCAGCGGTTCGTCAGTCTTTATTTTCAGAGCAGCCGATTTCATTTCGCTGTAGAAATCATCTGAAATCCGCATTCTTCCGTTCTCCATTTTTTCTCCTTAAAATGAATCCCGAACGTGATGCGCGGCATTCTTCATAGAAAAGGATCGATAATCACTTCAGTATCAGTATTATACTAAGATAAATAGGGACGGACGTGATTCCTCCGTCCCTATTAAAACGGGGCGGTCAGCCGACCGCCCCGTTCATACTGGAACAGAGTTACTAACGGATTATTGAGAGCCGGCGTTTAATAATCTCGCCGGTGCTGGTGGTAAGCTGCACAAAGTAGACTCCGCTTTCCTCGATGAAAGCACTTACAGCTGCATCGGCTGGAAAACTCTCAACAACTCTTCCGGTAATATCGAATACCTGGACTGTTCCTGTTTCCTCCGCGGGAAGCAGACAGTTTATTGAAAGGTATCCAGTACTCGGATTTGGAGCAACGTTCAGCACGGCTACAGATCCCGAAGAGGTCTCATCGCCGTATATACCCGTAGCAGAATCCGGAAGGTCCATGAAGTTAGCATTGAGAACTTCCCGAGTTCCCGAAGAGTACTGAACGAAAGTGGCTACATTCAGGTTACTGAATGGGTGCAGTGCCGGATTCAGCGTATAGGAACCGGCTACACTGATGGTCTGTGGATATGGCCCGGTGAAGTTCAGAATCTTTCCCTGGGAACCCAGTGGATATGCAACCGGAATCCACATCATCTCCTGCCCATTGTAGCCACCCCAGCTGGAGTTAGCCACTTCGTGATCCTCAAGGATCGCAGACCATACTTTGATGGTGTAACTTTGGGCAGGCTCCTGCTCGGCTGTGATACTGTAGTATGCCATGCCTCCGGAGGCATCACCCACGAAATTGATATCAAAATCGATGTACGCAGGTACAGCAAGCCTGGCGTTGATAGCAGACGCGTATGCTGACGGGTTGTAACTTGCTGCTGAACCATCGATTTTTACCGTTGGCGTAGCAGTCACTCCATAGAAACTGAATCTTCCCGAACAGAACGAATTTGCCG
>QNDS01000144.1 GCA_003644925.1 Candidatus Fermentibacterota bacterium | reverse complement strand
TCCATCCGGGCTGTATGATCCACAATAGATGACCTGCTTCGCTCCTTATTTTGGAATGTGAGATGTTATCCGCGCTCTCCATTCCATGGGATATCTGACGGTGAATGCTTCGATAAAGGTTGACAGTCCTCTTAGCCCACATGTCTGAATGAGTAGAGATCATAGATGAAATGATATATAATCACTAGAGAATATTATCCCCATTGAAAGGAGCTTTGATGGCTAGATCTATCAAGGTGCTTGGTACCGGCTGCCTGATGTGTCAGAAACTGTTTGACAATACTGCCGAAGCTATGAAGCATCTCGGAATTGATGAAGAACTCGAGATGATCACGAATGTGAACGAGATAATAGCCTACGGTGTGACGGTTACTCCTGCTCTTGTCATAAACGACATGGTCTGGACTTCCGGGGACGTACCGTCAGCTAACGAAATAGAGGAAATCTTCAGAAAGCAGGAGAAGATTACCTGAATTTATTTTCCCTTAATTACCAACAGGACAATGTGTTGCCGATGCGACACTTTCAAAAATCAATTCATCATTCATATTGCTATAACATGAAAGTTTCATGTTCAAATATCTCAGCAGCAGTGAAAGCGAGAGGGATCAGTCCGTAATGTATGAACGTTGTAAACCAGCCCAGGGCAAAAGACCCACGAGGCCTAAAATGGAAGGTCTGAGTTTGGCAAGAAGGGCGGGGAACAGATACACGTATACCAGAATGAACCCTATGATGATCGAGGAAGGTGATGCAGAGCGTTCATGTTTATTCAATATTCCAATAATAATCCCATTGGAATCTGAAATGTGGAATGAACCCGGAAGGGAAGTTAGATGATCTTTTCTATTATTATGATGATCTTCCTCGCTAGTGAGGGTACTCTGGATCATTATCCCGATATGTTCAAGGTGACGTTCTGCGATGAACCCGTGAGCATAACAACTGTGGACCTTGGAGATTACATTGCGTACGTGGAGTGGCAGGAGGGAGTAACAGAAAGCATCACCATAGCAAAGGCTTCAGATGGAAGCGTGATTCAGAATATTCACCTTGGGGAGTTCTCGGATAATTTGTTGCTCGATTACGTAACACCCGAAGGAACAATACTGGGCTATACATTGAAGTATCTGGATATGGTCGATCACGATGGTGACGGTTTAGATGATCTTCGTCTGTTAATTGCATGGGGAGCAAGAGGCGGACAGGAAACGTATGTGATATGGTACTTTGATCAGGAGACTGAAACGTTCCAGTTCTACGGTGTGCAGAGCCATGGTGAAATGGTGGATGTCTGGTGATTTGATTGGTCGGAGTTGAATACCTGGTTTGATACAATTTGGAGGTTTATCATGTTGTCATATTCTCGTGTAATTCTTTCCTTGTTTGCAGCTGTGCTTTTAGCAGCATCATGCAGTGATCCTACCGGGGCCATCATACCGGATGATCACAGCCTGGGCTGGGGGCTTGCTCTGGCCGATGCGGTTCGTGACAGTGAGTTCCCTGCAGGGGTGCTTTTTATGGTTTCATGCATCGATGTAAACGATGAGGGGGATCCGGAGACCGCTATCCCATGGCAGTTCTACTATGCCGAAGTGTCGGATTCCACAAACGTGCTGATCGTGATGGTTCAGTATATCGGAACCACCAATCACATCTGGGAGGATTCGACATCTATACCTCTTGGTGCGCTGCCTGACTATGCCGATGCCGGTCCCTGGGTGACTGCCGCCAGAGATTCATTGGGTTCGGCTTACAGCGACTGGGAGGAGTATGCGCTGGTGGTAAAGGGTAATGAGTACCCTGAGTTCCCAGTGGTTCTGAATGTTGCTGTGCTGCAGTTCATGTCTCCCGATACCACCGAACAGCTCAGTGTGATACTTGATTCAGACAACGATAATGTGCTGGGGATCATACAGTACTGAGCACTTTTGAACCTGAGATTTCAATTGGAGACGAAAGACCAGGGTCTTTCGTCTCTGTCTCCGTAGTCATCATTCTCCGGGGCGTAATGGAGTCCGCTCATTCCGTAGGTAATCTCAGCTCTGAACGATGCGATTCGCTGTCCGCCGTGGAATGATCCCTCGTAGAGGAATTCGATGTACCCTATGAAGGGGATCTCTCTCTCAAAGAAATCCGGATCGTTTCCAACTATCCATTGAACGGCTGCTTCCTCGTCACTCCTCCAGGGAACATCGAGTGTTGCGTATTTCCCGAGGAAGGTATCGTACTCCTCTCTTGCTGAGTATGGGACTCGTACCGTTCCGCTGAAATGCCGTCCTGGATTCTGTATAAGTATGCTGGTCTGCTGATCACCCGGCCCCAGCACCTGCCATGTTGACCAGTGCATGGTGTCCGGTGAATAGCGTACGTAGACATCGCCCTGGTATGGTGTTGTTACCTGATCGTTGCCCAGTGTGATTTCTTCCATCTCGGGTTCGATGCATACGCGAACCGATATGGCATAAGGTGGCCGCCACGAAAGCCCGAGTGCCATAGGAACTGTATGAATCCATCCGTCACGCATGGATGCGGGTTCACCGTTCCACCCCAGTCCGTTTGTGTTGATTGTAAGTATATCGGGTTCTGACCAGGTGGCTTTGGTTGCTGCGTCAATGGTATTTGTAAAATCAATATCCAGTTCCTTGAATTCGATGATTGAAGCAAGAGCTGGCGAGATACACAGATTGAGCAGAGCTATCATTGCTATTGTACAGTAAATCTTCATAGTCTTCCAGCCTTACTGGTGAATAGTCGTTTTTTTTCTTGCTGGGAACAGCTTCCGTATTATTGTACATTCACTCTCTAATTTTATTTCATCTGAAGAGATGGTGCGGACAGATATCCTCTAAGCTACAATCATGAGATGTGGAAGCGGGATTTGCTGACCTTTCCTTTCTCAAGTTCCAGTTTTCTCCAGCCGCTGTTGTCGTTCAGGCCCTTCCAGCGCCGCTCTTCGGTTATGTACTGCCAGTCCTTGTCCACCTGGTAATAGAGCTGAAGGTTCTTCGTTTCGATGATGTTGAGGATCTCATTGTTATGATACTTCGAGGTATCGAAATCGGTTGTGGCCCTCTGTCCCATCTCCGAGTAAACCTCGTTCAGGTCCAGAAGGAGATCATGTGTCTCCGAATCCATCTCAACCGCATTGAGCCCAACTGCCTGGGCTTCGCGCAGTATTATCGGGTAGGAGTGTGAGGGATACCATGTATTCAGGGCGTGGGATATCTTCTCTATTGCTGCCCCATCCTCTATATGAAAACTCAGGATGTCTCTTGAGAGTTTCACGGAGAGGGAGTTGGACCTGTCCGCATCACCAATCACAAGCGGGTGAATGTGCTGGAACAGTGACTGGTAGGGATTGTCGGTATGGGAATCCTTCTCGTCCCTCCAGAGTTTTATAACCCTGTTGAGGGCATCAAGACTTACACTGACCCGGTTGTTGTCCCTGTCTACCGGTGAGAGCTTATGGGTTATTGAGGTATCCACCGCGGTAAGGTAAGCCATGGGTCCCATAATCAGCTTATCCGCACCAAGGGCTATCATGGTTGCTGCCGAAGCGCATTCCAGGGGGATGAGGGCTACCAGCTCATCGCAGTACCTCCGCAGAAGGCTGACTATTCTCAGGCTTGCCTGACCGTTGCCTCCGTTGGATTTTAAGAAGAGGTAGAGTTTCTTCTTAGGTCCCGTACGTTCGAGCATCTGATAGAAACCCATTACATCATTGCTGCAGACACTGCCGCCCGGATTGTTCCAGTACGTTATCAGGTCTCCATCCAGCATACCATCGATCTTTTTTATCAGTTTCTGCGTTCTGTCGAACAGCACAGGAGGCTGCTTAAGTGCAGGGGTTTTTCCAGCTGTCGGTTTACTGTCAGTCAAGTTTATCCCTTCTCATAATGCTATTGAAATGATCAGCTGCTCATGGATATTACTGTTGATAACCGTAGTACTCCGAAGCATCGTAATCCTCCTGGGCTCCCGAATCATCTCCGATATTCTCCCTGGCCATTGCCCTGTAGTAGTAGACCTGACCGTTATCACCCTGCAGGTGTATGGACTGATCGTAATCAGCAATCGCTGCTTCGTAGTTTTGCATCATGGCCAATACATTGCCTCTGAAGAAGTATAGTTCCGGATTGTCTGGTTCTATCTCTATTGCGCTGGTGTAGTCCTGGACAGAGGGTTCAAAGTCCTCCATCTGAAGGTAGAGCCAAGCCCTGTTGATGTAACCGTCCCGGTAGCCCGGTGCCAGTTCGATCGTCATGCATATATCATCCAGAGCACTATCGTAATCAAGAAGATCTCCATAAAGGAAGGAACGATTCTCGTAGAGTAGATAATCATAGGGTGCGAGTTCAATAGCGGTATTGAAATCATTCAGCGCCAGATCATACTCTCGTGCTTGATAGTAAAGATATCCACGATCATCGTAGGAGAGAGCGTCATTCGGATCAACTTCGATAGCTGTATTGAAGTCCTCCAGGGCAGCACTGAGATCACCGATAACCCATTGCTGAATCAGTCCTCGATGACGGTAGGCCAGAACTAAGTTTGAGTTCAGCTCGATGGCGGTATTGAAGTCCTGAAAAGCGGCTTCATACTCGCCAAGCATCTCTCTTGTCAGGCCTCTGTAGTAGTAGCTGGATGCATTGTCAGGGTCCATCTCGATCGATTTGTTTATGTCACTCAGTCCAAGCCCATACTCACCGAGCATACCGTAAGCTCTCCCTCGTTCGATGTACGTTACAGCGTTATCGGGGTTGATTCCCATGGACCTGTTGAAATCGATGAGAGCACTGGCGGGTTCGGAAAGGCTCAAATAGAGGAGACCTCTATCCGTGTAGGCCCACCAGGCGGTTTCCGGTTCCAGTTCCAGTACTATGTTCAAGTCTTCCATTGCGTTCGACAAATCTCCTGTAGTGGTGTATGCATCAGCTCTGAAATAGTATAAATTGGAGAATTCCGGCTGGATCAGGATTGCAGCTGTATAGTCATCGATAGCATTCTGATACTCACCTGTAGTTTTCCAGATCAGAGCGCGATTGTAGTAGCCTTCAGCAGAGTTGGGATTCAACTCGATGACCTTATTGAAATCACTCAGGGAAGCTTCCAGGTTGCCGGTGTCGTAGTAAAGAATGCCTCTATCGATATAAGCATTTGGCAATTCGGGGTTTAGTTCTATAGACTCTGCGAAGTTTGCCAGAGCTTCCTCGAAGTTGCCTGAATCGAAGTATGCGGTTCCCCGGGCTGCGTAAACTGAAGCTATACCGGGATCAAGCTCGATTGCTTTATCGAAATCAGTCAGAGCCAGCTCTAAATCGATCAGGTTTTCAAGGTAGATTATCCCTCTTCTGTAGAATGCACCAACATTATCGGGATCCAGTTCGATAACCTTTGTGTAACCCTCTATGGCAAGTTCCATCTCACCGAGGTAATCCTGGTACACTATTGATCTGCCGAAGTATGCTTCCGTGTAAGTGGGATCAAGCTCAATGGCTTTATTGAAATCGCTCATGGCCTGCTCCAGCTGAGAGGTTTTCGAGTACATGATCCCTCTGTTGAAGTATGGAGAGGCTTGACCGGGATCGAGTTCGATACTCGTGCTCAGATAGTCCAGAGCCTGCTGGTATTCCTCATTGTAACCATGTACAACACCCTTGGCCAGATAGGGAAGGTATTCATCCGGCTCCAGCTCAATTGCCCTGTCGATGTCCGCCATGGCAAGTACCGGCTCATTGAGCGCCTCGTAGTATAGAAGGCCTCTGTATGCGTAGGCATCTGAACGGTCCGGTTTCAGTTCAATGGCTCTGTTGTAGTTTTCCATAGCAGCCTCTGCGTTGTCAAGCAGAAGATGGTACACCCGTGCTTTGTAACAGCATGCGGAATAGCACTCCGGGTTCACCTCAAGGGCTTTTTCGTATTCCGCCAGAGCTTCATCTGCTCTTCCGAGAGATGCATAGATGGATCCAAGAGTGCTGTAGGAAAGGTCCCAGTCCGGTGCAAGATCCAGCCCGGTCTCTACCAGATCCAGAGCCTCATCATCATCACCGGAATCCATAGCCAGCCAGGCCATGCCGATGTAGGTTCTTCCATAATCCGGATCCAGCTCCAGAGCTGTCTCGAAATCCTGGAGACTCAGGTCATCGCTGTTCTCCCTGAAGTAAGCCCAACCTCGACCAAAGTATGCTTCCGCGCTTTGTGGATCCAGCTCTATGGCCTCCGTGAAGGTGGATATTGCCGTCTCAGAGTTTCCGGAGTCGATTTCTTCCTCACCCTGTTCGCAGAGCGCTTCCACCTCTGCACTTATGCCAAGGACGGCAGAAGCACTTGTAAGAAGTAATACGGCTAGTGATAAGCGTGTGAAATATCCGAACATTTCCCCTCCTCTATTCCGGTGACCTATTGGTATTCTGTGAAGAATAATACTGTATGATCTTCATAATTGTCAACGAATAAACTGTCAGATAATACGCTGAATTTGATCAGAGTTTCTTAAGAAGTTCGGTCTCCCGCGCTTCGATAATATTCAGCATCTCATCTTCATCCGGAGCCAGGAGGAGGTCGTCTATGAAATCCTGTGACTTCAGCATCCTGCTGAGCCTTGCCAGAATGTGCAGGTGCTCGTTGGCTTTAGGGAACACCAGGAGGAAGAAAAGGGCGGTGAGCCTTCCGCTCTTCTCCCCGAAAGGCAGGGGATGGGGGGGGCGGAAAAGCATCAGAAGGCTGTGTTCAACATAGAGTTTTGACACGTCCAGAGGGTGAGTGAGCGCTACGCCGCATCTGAGCGCGGTTGAAACCGTTTTCTCGCGATGTATCAGCTGTTCCAGAAGAGCTTTTTCATCGTATAGCGCCCCTGTCCCGCAGGCGCCTGAAGCGATGGTTCGAAGCATGCTGGCAGCTGTACCTGTTTTGTACGGCAGGATTATTTTGCCGAACAGCTTTTCCGTTACGAGCAGAGCTGAGGGATTGATTCCCACCATTTCAGCATTCGACTGCTCCGCAGCGACCAGCCTGTCCGCCGCCAGGCTGCCGAACTCTCTTGTAAGCCAGTCGATTATGTCCCCCCGGAGGTAACACTTCCTGCCCTGGAAATAAACCGTTTTAAGGTCGGCTCTGCCGATCTCCCTCGATGCTTCGCTCAGGCTCATACCGAGACATCTGGCCGCATCTTTCAGTGTGAGGTAATTCTCCATGTCAACCCCTTAATGCAGCTGGTATTATGTGGTGCGGAGGACTATCAGCACAACAGGGGGTTCTGAGTACGCCTGAAAGTATTATCTTATCGAAGATGTAACTGAAATGAGAAGTGGTGAATACATGACTACTGAAGACAGCATCTCCATCATCGGTATAGATTGCGCGACCCAGCCGGCAAAAACCGGTCTCGTTTATGCAAGGTATGAGAACAAGCGCATCAATCTGGTTTCATATC
>QNDS01000143.1 GCA_003644925.1 Candidatus Fermentibacterota bacterium | reverse complement strand
TCTCAACCAGATTACAAATCTGGTGCTTTCAGCCTCTAAGCAATCTCGGCACGATTTATCTATGAGTCCTAGTTGTACGTTTATTAGCACTTTTATACGTTGCTGTTAAACTATGACAATTTGGACACAATAATTGTAAATTAGACTCTTTGTTATTTTTATAATCACCATCTATGTGATGTACTTCTACAGGTACAACACCAGTATTTACATTTTCAACTGACCATTTACATTCTTGACAAGTGTTATTAAATTTTATGCGTAAATAATGTTTTATATGGTTAGATGTTCCACTTTTTCCAGTGACCCCTGACTCTATACCTAATTTCCAAATGTTTATAAAACATAAAAAAAGGGTTAGTTAATTAATAAATTAGATATATGGCAGGGGATTTGCCCCTACACACATGTTTGCTCTACATGCTCTAACCCGATTACCTATACAATCTGTCCTTTGGAGACGAGGAGCATTCATCAGGTGCATATATCTAAAAATTACCATCGAGAATATTCTGCCAATTAGGTTTGATTAACGCTGCAATCTCTCTATTCAAAGCGGCATTCACAAGCTTTTTATTTTTCTTTTCCAAGCATGTTAATTCATTGCCATGATCTTTAGAAAAGGCAATAAAAACATCTTCCGCCATTAAACCCATAAGCTTTCCGAAGTCTTTCTGGCTAAGATCGTGTCCGTGAGAGAGCACATTCCTGAGTCTGTTCTCGGATACATATGTAAAACCTTCGTCAAGTAGTATTGCTACTTCAGGATCTAACTCTTTTGGTGGTTTACGTTCTTTTTTGGCTTTTTGTTCAGAAAAGTTAGGATTCTTGTTTTTAAGAATTACCCTACTTCCACCAGTAAAGAATTTTGTATCAACTGGACTAATTACCAAACCTTCAGACATATTGCCTTCGATTTTAGGTAATCCGAAAAATTTATACAACGGGTCTTCAAATATTGGGTTTAAAGCTGTCATTTCCTTGAAAGTACCTTTAGCCATTATGTTGGCAGCAGGAATTCCAAATTTTTCAGCAGTATAACCAACAGCTGTCTTAGAGGAATAAAAAAGCAACTTACCTTCTAAATAGAAAGCAATGTCAAACATGTAAAAGTCATTATGTGGGCAATAAGACACCCCATCCTGCACTTTCGACGCTTGTGGTACTCTGTCTACCTCTGGGTGAGGATAAGACCCGCCAAAAAGTTCTCCGTATGCGACCATGTAGTCAAAGTTAAACTGACTTTTGAAATCATGGAACATTTGACGCATTGTTACAGAATATTTTGCATACACAGTGTGAGAACCATAAAAACCACCACCGTCACCATCCATAAGACCGCTACGTTTAGCTGACCGAAGATCATCATCATCCTGCCAAAAGCTATAATTAGCACCATGTATTTTATTGGTAGCGCACCATTCTCCACCCGAAAACCCTTGTTCTACTATAGCATTGATAGTCTCAATTCTATTCATGTTCTCAATTGAAGGATATTTAACAAATTTCACTAATCTACCTCATTATTATATTTTCAAATTTGGGAATGGAGAGAATCGAACTCTCACAGGCGCCAAGGCCCAAGGGATTTTCTTACCACTACAGTTTTCACTGCTGTATTTAACTATCTATACTTAAATAGGTAAACACATTTGTGGCCTGGACTTTATCTTTACCTTATTATACAAACTTAGGTAGTAGCTGTCAAGTCTCTACACTTTCAAGGAGCATTATGAAATTAAGAAAATATACATCAGAAGATCTTAAAAAAGCAGTAAAATCTTCAGTAAGTTATCGAGAAACTTTAATAAAACTAAATGTTATACCAGCGGGAGGTAATTACGCCACCTTGAAAAAAGCTATAAAGTATTTCGAAATCAATATATCACATTTTCTCGGACATAGGAGTAATTTAGGTAAGATTTTTGGTCCAAAAAGACCTATAGAAGAATACCTTACTAATAAGCAGACTATTCAATCTTTTAAACTCAAAAAGCGGTTATTGAAAGAAGGCTTGTTACTACCTATATGTAATAATTGTAATTTAGACATTT
This sequence comes from Candidatus Fermentibacterota bacterium, assembly GCA_003644925.1. Lineage (GTDB taxonomy): Bacteria > Fermentibacterota > Fermentibacteria > Fermentibacterales > JCC-6 > Aegiribacteria. The sequence goes on along the minus strand of QNDS01000143.1, from coordinate 5,443 downwards.
GGTTAAATAAACCAATACCGTTAGAGTTAGACCATATAGATGGTAATAATCTGAACAATGAATTTTCTAATTTACAGTTATTATGTCCTAATTGTCATGCTCTCACACCTACGTATAGGGGCAAGAATATGCTCAAAGCTTAGCTCGGAATTGCCATCAGCCTTAACTGTTAAGGTTTCTCCGAATTTAACTACATTCACACAAGAAGTTTCCTATCTTGGTGCTCAAATTGTTTAAGTCCCTGGTGTCTACCAGTTCCACCACACTCCCATCATATATAGTAGTTTAGAAGCGATAACCAAAGTGGCCATGGCAGTGTCTTGTTCTCGAAGTAAGGGTAGCAGTGATCAAACTGTTCATCTAGTTTCTCTCAAGCAAGCGTCATTATGGTCCCTCTTGCTCTCACTCAACTGATCAATTCCCTGATTATCGCATTTAAACTACTACATAAATTGCTGAGGAATAACTAGAATATCCCCAGCGGCGCAGAAAACTGTCTAGTACTGTAAGATAACAAAGCATATCTTAAATGCTTGTCACTGAATCAATAGGAGTAACATCAGTGACCACACACAACAAAAAATCCACAAAACTTCTGTGTGCACTACACAAACCTTAATTACAACCAGTTTGTTGGGAAACCTGCTGCTCCCCATTCTTTCATCAAACAATCTTTATCAAACTCGTTTTCTGTGGAGGCACCAGAGAGTACTTGTTCTGTTCTAGCCCCCCTTAAACACCAAGGCCCTATGCGAATTGCATCTCGAATGTAGTACGTATCATAGCGTCTACCTATGTCACATCGAACATATCGAGAGAAAAAATGTTCCGGTACTTGAACTTGTATCTCGGTATTACCTCTAAACAGACCAGAGGCACGAGCCTGCTCTTCAGTTATATCAAAGTCTACGGTATGACCATTAATAGGGCATCCAGCATATATGTCTATACTCCTAGCTTTTAGCCCCGCCAAATCTGGGTAATCTTCGCGTACAGCATCCAACATATCAAGACCTGGCCGACCTAAAGCTCCAATAAGCATTTGATCAACATTATCTGTGGTAAACGTTAGTTTAAAATACATTTGTTATCCTTTATTACTTGAAAAATTTATTTTTATGTCCTAGAAAGCTTATCAAGTATCTTTTCTTTGCCCGGTACTCTCGGTATCATTATGATTTCTCGTAACATGGTTTCCAGAGAATCGAGACAAGTGCCAATAGCCAAAAAGCCGTGATTCCTTAAATTAATACACATTGTACAGTCTTCTAAGGACGCTAGTGCGGAAGGAACCTCTCTAAGGTCTCCACAAGGCCAGTATTCGGCTGTCCATGGTGCCTCTTTAATATAGGCATGTCCATGTATCATACAGGTAATATTCGGCAACTGAGCGTACAATTGAAGCTGTATAGGTGTATCTACGCTTGGCTTTGCCTCTTGGTCATCTGTTACATACATAACATCGGTGCCATTAGATGTATTGCGGCACAGAACAAAGTCTGTTGGTGATAAACGTTCTTTATTTACATTCCGTTTAGACACGTAAATAAAATGTTCGCGCATCTTAATAGAAGGGAACATTAGATCACAACGAGTAGAGGCATTACCAAAGTACCGTGACCCTGCTTCGTTTTCAGCTTTATCAGCTATATCCTTGTTTATATCACAAAGGACGGCTAAAGAATTGTCCTCAACATCCTTAACAAACTGACTCGTGGTAACTACTTTACCATCAGTTCTATGTATTACATTGCTTTTTGCTCTTTGTACACCTTTCATCCAGGCTACAAAACGTTTAATAGCTCGTGCAAGGTCCATAATCTTTCTTGTTCTTACCCAAGTGTTACCTAGAGCATCGACAAGAGCAAACTTATAGATACCTTCTTCATTAGCAGTGATAGTAATAACAGCATTACCATTCATTTTAAAGATACGTGTAACTGCATCATGTACCGTGTACCCAGGTCGCATGACCTTTGAGCAAATAAGTATGCTACCACGTTCTTTTACTGGATAAATTTTAGCTTCTTCATTTGGGACATTAGGCATCCATATGTTTAATGAGCCTTTTACATATTTGCTAGCACCCATAGTCCAAATAGTACCACCATTAACAGCGGGCATACTTAAGTACTTAGATAACAATTTTACTATCATTGATGTTTTACCACCAAACTTATCAAATGTTCCACCGATAATCATGATAACTCTCCAGTTATTTTTTATTTCAAAAAGGTATATTTATAGCTAGATCATATATTTTGTGTGTAGGTATTTTTTTTCCTGTGTCCTTAAAAAACCAAAGGGTGTTTTTTCTGTATATGTCCTTTCTTTCAAGGATTTTACCTTTAGCAGTCCATTTAACCACTTCGACACTGCCATGTAATTCATCTACGAAAGTGCCAGTTATAGTTGCATGACTTGGTCGGTAATTTCTTAATATCATGTATTCTTCCTCGTAATTCTCTTTCTTATTTCGGAACGGTAGGATTCGAACCTACGGCCCCCTGCTCCCAAAGCAGGTGCGCTACCAGACTGCGCTACGCTCCGTAATTGTCCCATGCTACCGGATTGACGGGCATTTTGTCAGACAACGGTATGGTGGCCGATGCTTTCAGGGACAAACTCTATTATTCTATATATTCACCAACTAATATCCTAAAATAGCTGTCATGTATGGAAGGGAGAAAAATTCACTTTCACCCCATGACCAACCTGTACCGCCGGCTGATGCTCCACCACTACCATTACTGTCGGAATTGACGAATCCGTAATTCTGTGAGAAACCAATACCAACACCCCATGAACTCATGCGTTTGGTTGTTCCCTCGGATACTAGAACGATCTTCTTTGCACCGTACTTTTCGGCTTCCTGCATGATTTTAACCGCCAAAGTGGCTGAGTTCATTGTGTCATTGTCGTCAGCTTTCATGGTGGTGACTACTAAGGTAGTGAAATTACCATCAAACATCTTGGTGACATCTTTCTGTTCAAGGAGATAGAACTTTGGTTTCTCATCCTTGAACTTTTCCTTATCTTCGTCAGATACCGAACTGATTACCTGTGATACAAATTCAATGTCAACTTCGTCATCGATTTTAGCCACAGAGAGGTCAATAGCGTTCATCGCATTAACCAATGTTCTTAAGCTCATGAAATGAGGGCCGTTATCCTTTGGTGGGCCGCCAAAATAAGCTGGTCCACCTCGGGTACTTACCGACACATTATTGGGCACTGGTAAGTACCTGATAGGATCAGCACCATTAAAGGAATCTTTAAATGTTACACCGGAATTTCCGCTGTTTGTCAATCCACCAGAATTGCCCGACCCATAGATACCCTGATTTAGATTATTGTGGATATCAGTTCCATTATCTATCGTTACCTCATCCACTGCCATCACGAATGTAGATGTAAAAATCAGCATGAATACCAATGCTAATACAATTTTGATTCGCTTCATTGCTTTCCTCTTAGTTACGTTCTTTAACCCTTACGGTCGTAGTTGCCATACCGTCTGATGTCTGGTAGCTTCCTGTTGCTGGGTCTACGACACCTTGATTATAAGTATGAGTTTGTGTCAGGTTTGCGAAACCTTCGGCGGTTGCGCACTCGTTTGAACTAACATCTACTTTTGCTACACTCGCGGCTCCGATAACTCCACCCATAACACCGGCTTTACCATCGTTATATACAACAGAACCACCTGCCTGAGCACCTATTACAGATGCATCACCTACACCACCATTAGCTGCGGCAACTTTGGTCCCCATTTCAACTTCTTGAGTACCTGCTTGTTGGGTGTAGCCGTTCGGTCCTTGATTCAAGGACGCATAACTACCATTAAAGGTTTGGCTTTGTTCGGCTTTTGCTGAACCAGAACCATCAAATTCACCACCTGCTTCTGCGTGTGATAATCCACCACCTACATAACCAGAACCGGCTGCTCCGAATTGTCCTTTAAGATCAATAACAGCTACTGCACCACCTACCTGACCTTGAGCGTTGCCGAATTTGTAATCGGCTCCAGTGGTTTTACCTTCACCATGTTGGATTTGTTCACCTGTACTCTGCACACCTGTATAAAATGGTCCACTACCATCCCCAAACTCGGTGAGCTGGTTTTTACCTTGTGCCTGATTCAACTCACTTGCCGCCTTCTGTCCGGGAGATGCTGCGCCTAAGCCACCTTGTACCTGACCTTGAGCAACACCACCAGCGGTTCCACCAACAAAACCAGTGGGTCCGGTAGATGTTACAAATTTACCATCACCTACCTGTCCTTGAACTTGCCCGTTAGCTGTGTAGGCCCAACCTGAATCGGTTCCTTGTGTTACTGGGGCGCAACCTTCACCATTAAAACATGCACTCGCCCAACTTGCTGTTAGGAGCGTCATAGCCCCTAGTAATACTACTAATCTCAATTTGTTCATATTTGAATCTCCACGTTAAAATTCGTGATTGCTCCATATCGGAAGGACTTCAGTAAGTCTTTTCTCCACGATCAATAGCTATTGATACATTCCAAACAATTCGGTTTCTGATTTATTTATCTTGTCGGAGTCATCACTGTATATAGGAGTTGTAACAAACAACACCTTCCCGTTTTCGTCGTAAAGTTGAAATTTGACTGATTCTACGACACCTTTCTCCAATTTATCAGCTCTAATGGTTATTTTTGTAAAAATATCATCAGTTTTGCAAAGCCTGCGTCTATGGATAGTTTCCAGTCCTTCAGCACTATAAGCCTGACTTATCCAAATGTCAAGGAAAAGTTGTCTAATATTTTCAATTGTTACGGTTATGAATGTTTTTTCTGTATCAGTAACATATTCTACGCCGGCGTTCAACCCTGTAGCGAAGTCAGACTTAAATACTACCATGTCCTTTACTTCCAGCTGAACTGTTTGTTGCTGTTGAGCACAACCGCTTAATAAGACAACAATTAACAACAGGTAAAAATACTTTAGATTTCCACTAAACATAACAACACCTCATTTAATTTTTGTGTGGGCGCACCAGGATTTGAACCTAGGACATCTTTCTTATGAGGAAAGAGCTCTAACCAGACTGAACTATACGCCCTACGTACTTTAGATAGGCTGATTATACTTTAAAATATCAGCTATATCCTCAGTATCATCTCTCATCGCCATTAGCGACAAACCTTTCACATCTGTACGAAGTATTTCCAACACTACTGGGCCATTACACCCTTCAATAACTGCGGCTGGTTTATCAATTTCTTTTTCTTTTATGATAAGATTGTCAAAATTAACGATTACGCCAACTCTTTTACCGTGTTGAAAAGGTTTCCTACTTTTTTTGTAAACTCGGTCACCGATTTCCATGTGTTCTCCAGTTAAAGATTAGATGTTTTAGCGATTTATTTTGGGCGAGGCGGGGATTCGAACCCCATCTGCATGGGCCACAACCATGAGCT
>QNDS01000142.1 GCA_003644925.1 Candidatus Fermentibacterota bacterium | reverse complement strand
TGATGAACCTCAGCAACGTTTGGAGTGCCTTTTTTAACTTGGGTATCTACGGAGACCCATGGGCAAACTTCCCTTCCATGGAATGGCCGGGAGGAGAAGGTAGCAGTTATCTCTGGAGCGGTGACTTCTGGAGCAGCTGCTACGGTCCTATAACCATACACGGAGATTCGGTCGCCCGCTGGGCGAGCTGCTGCGATTACGGCGACTGGGAGCTTCGTCCCAGCGTTGGTTATCCAGCTGAAAAGCTCAATCCCGGACAGGTTGCCCTTGAGGAAACCCATTACGGTTTTGACGACTGGGCAATTACAGAAAACCCTGATCCGTACGGTATGTTCTGTTATACCGAGAACTACGATTGGGGAACCCCCGGTTACAATAACTTTATTGCCGCAAGCTACGAGATAATGCACTTCAGTGATGAAGGAAATCCAGGAGTGCCTCTCGGAGCATTTTCAATTGCTATCAGAGGCGACTGCGATGTGGCGACAGCCGATATCACAGAGTGCCATCTTGATGACATGGTTTATTATGACGGTCACGCTATATGGTGCAACGATCCTACTGCAACCTTCGAATACGAATTCGATGGCGGCCTCAAAGCCAGTGAGCAGGATATTTACACTTACCAGCAGAACCCTGATAATCCACTTGATCCTACCGATCCTCAGAACATCTTCTACTACTACAACTACCTCGGTTCGGATGGAATATTTGATAACGATGTTGATGGAAACGGTGTAAGCGATCACTTCACCATTCTGTTCAAGACGATGGTGGCAACCGGTGACACAGTCTGGCTTCCAGCCAACTTTGCAGGGCTTATCCCGTTTGCGAACGGAATGCCTCCGCATAACTGGCAGCAGACCGTGGGCGATACCATTTATCACGTTGTTCCGCGTAACATGAGTTACATGTGGGACAGCGACAGTCCGGCATCAAGCTCGGATGACAGTGGTGAGCCCGCGATATCTCCCGCAGCCAATGGTTTCATTGGCTGGAGACTTCTTGATTTCTACATCGTAAAAGCCGACCAATCCATCGAGAGACCGATCGATGTATACGATATCCCGATTCCTCTCTCCCATTCCTGGTGGAACTGGGAAAGCGATCCGGGTATCGATATGGAGAAGTACAACTATATGTGGGGCAAAAACCCTGATCTCAATGGAAGACACAGCGGTCCTATGTATCTTTCGGGCTGGGTAGGAAATGAATACGCGCCCGATGCTTACACACCGGAGAATCCGGGTCCTTTCCCCATCGTGTACGACAACCCGATGGCGCTTAACTACCCGGTGTTTGACTACAGGTTCCTTATAACCGCAGGTCCGGTTAACCTTGAAGACGGAGACGTGCTTCATGTAGCCGGCGGCTGGCTGGTAGACCTGGGTCTTGCCGGTCTGCGTCAAGCGTCAGACGATATGCTTGATGCATTCTACCGCGACGGTGGATGGGGTGTACCATCTCTTCCGCCTACACCTGTCCTGTTCTACAGTGCAGGCGACGGAGAAGTACAGCTCGAGTGGGGTTCGAACGCTGAATCCTACCCCCTGCTGGGTGGATACAATATCTACAGAGCAACCTTCGAGCCCGCAGGCTGGACGCTTATTCATTCTGAGGACCCTGGTACTTTCTCATACACTGACGAATCCGTTACCAACGGTTACCCCTATTACTACGTGGTATGCTCATACGATTCCGAAACGGAAGTCGAGAGCACCAAGTCCAACTACAAACAGACGATAGAGGGAACTCCAATTCCGGTAGTACCTGTTGGCGGACCAAGTGCCAACTGGGTAGAGAACGTCAGTGTTGTTCCTAACCCCTACAGGGGTTCGGCCGCATGGGAGCAGACATACCTCGATAAGATCGCTTTTATCAATCTGCCGCCCATATGCAATATTCACATTTACACACTTGCCGGAGATCATGTGATAACCATTGAACACGAAAGCTGGAGCGGAAACGAAGGCACAGCATTCTGGGATCTGGTTAGCAGGAATGAACAGGAAGTAACGTCAGGTCTCTACATTTATCGTGTTGAGACAATGACTGATTACGTTATCGGCAAGTTTGCCATAATCAAGTAGGAAAGGAGTGACCATGAAGTTTACAGGAATTGTCCTGACAGCAGCGGTCGCCGTTTTCCTGCTGTTTCCAACTTCTGTTGAAGCCAGCTCTTTCGCTAAAGTAGGGACTTCCGGTGCGCAGTTCCTGAAGCTGGGACTGGGTGCACGCGGAGCCGCGATGGCTGGTGCTTTCATAGCCACCGCTGATGATCCTAGCGCCGCATTCTGGAATCCTGCCTGTCTTGTAAGGGTGCCTGGAACACAGGTGCAGTTTACAGGTATGCAGTGGTTTGCGGACGTACTCTACGGTGGCGCTATCGTATCTCATGAGTTCGATGGGGTAGGAACCTTCGCTGCTCAATTCGCAATGCTGAATTCCGGTGATATGGACGTAACAACTGTTGCACAGCCTCAGGGAACGGGAGAAACCTTCACATGTACAGACATGGTAGCGAGTCTCTCTTTCTCCAGAATGCTGACTGACAGGTTCAGTGCTGGAATGACAGTGAAGTATGTGCGGGAACAGTGGGATGACGTTTCCGCCGCTGGAATCGCTGTTGATATTGGTACTTTGTACGATACGGGCTTCAAAACCCTGCGTATAGGTATGACAATTCAACACTTCGGGGGAGAAATAACTCCCGATGGAGAATACACAACGTATTACAGCGGTGGTGATTCAACGGAAACATACGAATCATACTCAATGCCAATGGTTTTCAAGCTTGGTATGGCTATGGATGTTATCAACAGAGGCCCTCATTTCCTGACGGTCGAAGTTGACGGTATCCATCCCAGCGACAATGTCGAACAGCTTGCTATCGGTGCTGAGTACTGGTACAACAACATGTTCGCCCTGCGAGGCGGCTATCGTATAAACACAGACGAAGAGGGTCTTACCGCTGGAGCCGGATTTAATATTCCGCTTGGTGGACAGACGATATCACTCGATTATGCTTATGCGGACTGGAACAGACTGGATATGGTTCACAGAGCCAGTCTGGGGTTTGCATTTTAGCTGACTTGGCAAAACACGGGGCAGGTAACCATCCTGCCCCGGTCGGAAGGAATGAATGACGCTTCTTGCGATGGTACTTGCGGTTATCACAGGATTCCAGATCAACTGGAATGTCGAACCTGCCCGCGGGCAGGATGGAAGTACTGTACATATCACTGTACAGTTCACAGAAGAGGACCTTCTCTTTGTGATGGAGAACAGCGATGAGATTGCCTTCTGGGAAATCGCCGTTGCTGTTGATGGTGATTATGCCGCACGTAATAGTGGATCTGTTATCAGAAGCGAGTTACCGCTGGAGGAGGAAATATCAATTTCCGGTGTGCAGCCTGGAACTCATCTTCTTACAGTAATGGTTGGAGATCTGGAAACAGGCAGAAGTACCGAATGGAAAGAAACCATTGAGGTTATTCTGCTGGACAGTGCGTCCTGGTCGTCAGGCAGCCTTCAGATCACAGGAGGACAGTATCAGAGAGCATCCGGAACTACGGAAGTAATCTGGATCGTTTATCCTCCCGGGAGAGAAGATGAGAAAGCTGACTCTCTTGATGCCGCATACGTTCTTCGGGACTACAGCGGTATCACAAGCAGAGAGGGCTGGATGGATATGGTTATCTCCGATGGAGTGTACAGAGGAGTAACATCACTTGATATCAGTAATCTCGATGCCGGTGAGTACGAACTTCTCGCCGTTATCGTTTCTGATGATGAGATAGTTATTGCCTCAAGAACAGATCTGAAACTGCTCCAGTCATGGGATGTCTGGGGAGACGATCCTGATCTAACGGCATCTCTGATAAGACCCATCGCCAGTTCCTCTGAATTGAGGGAACTGAATGGTGCTGAAGGTCCATCCAGCAGAAGAGCTGTTATGGCTGAATTCTGGCAGGAAAGAGATCCAACACCTGTCACTGTCCAGAATGAATTTCTTGAAATGTATCTGGCAAGGCTCGACTACATAGAGGAAAACTTCTCAATGCTCAATACAATGGGTATCAACACCGATCAGGGCTGGGTTTACGCTCTGCTCGGAGAACCCGATATGATTGACTCCAGACCCCTCGAAACATCTACTTTGCCGACTCAGGTATGGACCTACTTCACACCGCCGATAGAAGTGTTGTTCGTCGATCGAATTGGTTGCGGAACATTTGAGCTCGCAAATGATTGGGAGGAGGTTATGATTATCCATGATAGGCATTAATCTACTCGTCATGTTCGTCTTCTGCGCAGTTCTTGCAGGTTCAGATATTGCGTCTGTAAGTACTGGGGATATACGTTTTGGATTAGATACCGCATTGTTCAATTACACTGGAAGCGAAACTCTGGGTCTTGAGATCTATGAACAGCTTGATCTTGATCAGCTGTCAGCAGATCAGGACTCGATTGTGAACTTCACAACTACCCTTGCGATGATCTCCGAGAGCGGGGATACCACCGCTTTTGACCAGTGGAATTCCGAAACCCTCTGGGCGCCGGGAAGATCCATTGTCAACAGCACGGTTCTGCCGGTGATTCCGGGCAATTACTCTCTTGTAGTTACCATTACGGACACAGGAAACGGCAAACAGGGCGTAGTAACCCGGGATCTGACAGTTGAGCCCGTGGGAGTTCTAAGTGAGATTGAACTTGCGCGCGCACTGGTTCCTTCGCCGCTCGAATCGACAAATCCCCTGAGAAAGGGAGAATTGCTTGTATTCCCGGCAGCTAATGGAAGCTACATTCTTCCAGAGGAACATATGGCGTACTATTACCTTGAGGTTTACAACCTTGGCGGTAGTTCTATTCTGATGCAGGGACGTCTTGAGACATCCTCAGGCGAAATCATTTTCGCCAGGCCATGGGTACCTATAACCATACCTGAGGGAGCGGAAGCTGTTGGACTGGTAGACAGCCTTGATCTGCGTGTAGCACGCAATTCGGGTTTGTACACAGTCGTATTCGGAATCGTGACCCAGCAGGACACTCTGGAGGTGTTCAAGCACCTTATTATCGGCAGGAATCTGGAATCAGAGAATGAATTCATCGTTGATTCAGTCGCTGAACTCGATGAGATACCATTCCCTGACCATTTCAGACTAATTCTGTCTCACACCGAGACGAACCTGTATGATAGCCTCGATGAGGATGCCAGGTTGAGGTTCTACACTGCATACTGGCAGGGAGTTCCTGACCAGCGCCTGCAATTCGAGGAACGCTGCGCTGCAAGCAGCAGATATGCGAGCACTCAAAGGGAAAGCTGGAGAACCGACCGGGGACGGGTATACGTTATCTACGGCCCGCCTGATGATATTGAGTCAGAACTCTTTCAGGGAGAACATGTTCCGTATGAGATCTGGTACTACTATGGAGGCGGGAACGATAGTTTTGTTTTTGCTGACAGAAGCGGAACCGGAGATTACGAACAGGTTTACTCCTCAATTGAAGGAGAAGTCAGTTATACGAATTGGGAGGATATGATTGCGCCTGCCTCAGTTGGAGGCGGCGTATGATACTCCCTGTAATGAAAGGTGATAGAAGAAAAATGCCTGAATACCGAAATGACAGAATGAGGCATTTGATTTTGTTCGTGCGGTTTACAGCCGCTGAAATAGGAGGTCTAATATGAGAATCTTTGCGGGACCGCACAGGACCGGTTTTATAACCATCCTGACAGCGCTCCTGTTACCGGTACTGGGAATCGGTGTGGCAAGTGCTGATTTAGTTGTCGGGGAAACTGTAATGCTTAAAGTTCCCGATCTATCTGAGTTCCCTCTCGCAATTGAGGAACATCAGTTTACATGCCGTGCCGTTACTGCAAATGCCTACTGGCTGATTCAGGATTCTGTATCAGTCGCAGGCACCGGCCCAGGAGTGCTCGATACGATTGTCTGGAATAACCTGATAGATCAGGTAGAACTTGACATTCTGACAACTGATTTTGAAGGTGCCGGAGGCGTCTATGCCACCGTCACAGAGTACTATGGGGCAGTACCGGATACAGACAACGATCCGAAAGTATGGATTGTAATGGCAACCATACGTGATTTGTACCTGCAGCCTCCAACAGACAGAAAAGTCATGGCTTACGTGAATCCTGCCGATGTTGACACAAGCGGTGTTACCGAAGAATTCAACAATCATGACATTTTCTACATCAATCTGCATTCGTACACACAGAATGAATCGGTTCTCCCGGTCGCCAAGGAACTGAGAAAATTCTATGTACCCAACGGTCTGGGGATGCTGATACGTACAGCCATCCAGCCCCTTGAGGACCTGTGGGTCGTCAAGGGAATCGGCGCCACGTGCCAGTTCCTGTGTTACGGAGTAACAAAGACAACCACAGGCAGCTACGGTCTCGCCTTCAATCTGAAACTGTTTGAGAAGAATCCGGACATAGACCTTACCTTCTACCAGTCCATAGATCAGTCCTGGGATTATGGTACATCCAGAGCACAGGCCTTCCTGTGGTTCATGTACCTTGCCCAGCGCGAAGGTAATGGTATACTGGAAACTATCGCTCAGTCGACTGGTACCGGTATGCTCAACATAGCGAGTGCCATCGATCCGTCAGTACCGGAAGATGAAGCCATCCAGACTAATGTAGTTCCTATCTACAATGACTGGCTTGTCTGCAACATCACAAGCAACCTGAGAGACGGGATGAGCGGCGGAATCTACACCTACGAGATATTCGCGGATTCTGTCGACGGCTTCTCTCACGCCAAGCAGAACTCTGCCTTCGAAGGAAGATTCTCCGACGGAGACTATCCTCTTCCTGTATGGGTCTCTACTGGAATGGCTGCAGCCATCTGGGCTCCGCAGCTTGATCAGTTCACCGGAGACTACACTGTATATCCCACTGTTTACTTTAATGGAGCATACGCCGATGACATCGGTTCCGGCTCTCTTATCAACGGCAAGTGGATTGCATTTATAGTATCTGTTGATACTGTAACTGAAACGATTGTATCCGTTGAAGAAGCAACTCTGAATGAGCTGTACAACGGATCATTCGAGTTAGCCGGTGATGCTGCTTACCTTGTAGTAACCAACAACAACGAGGGTGGTCAGGCAGCTCTCTCGTACGTACTGTCTCAGGACTCAGATGTTCCCGATGTACTTCTCGCGGTCCATCAGAATTCTGTGAACGACCAGTACATGACCCTCTATACTACTCTCTTTGATAGTATACCAGAGGCATTCGACTGGTACGGTCCGGTCTTCACCGCTTCAACCGTCGATACCAGCAATGTACTTGAAATGGAAGAATTCTACGGTACCCTCTGGGACTGCAGATTCAGCGCCTGGACAAGTGGAGACTATACACTCCAGATAGCAGGATACGACCAGAGTGGTTTCGCTGCCAGTACAAGCACGAACGTATCGGTAGGATATGTTTCATCTAACACTCTGTCGCTGAATGTAAATGGTATCAATCTTGATGTAATGGCCGGGGCAGCTGCTCCGGGAACCATGGT
>QNDS01000141.1 GCA_003644925.1 Candidatus Fermentibacterota bacterium | reverse complement strand
CAGAATCCCCAGGGCTTCCAGAAGCCTTTCCCCGGAGCTGATACGTCTATTCAGGGGAATTCCGTAGAGCTCGGCCATGAGCATAAGGTGTCTCCAGGCGGAAAGGTCAAGATATACGTTAGCCTGTTCGGGAACCACCGCTATATGCTCTCGGGAGAGGATCGATTCCTTGCCGATATCGTGACCCTGTATCGTGGCGGAACCGCTGGTCGGTTCGATAACTCCGGTCAGCATCCGGACGGTAGTTGTCTTGCCTGCACCGTTGGGACCAAGAAACCCGAATATCTCCCCCCGGGCAACCTGAAAACTGATTTCATCTACAGCAGTCAGATCCCCGAATCTTCTCGAAAGACCGTCAACCCTTATGATAGATTCTTTTTCACTCATTCGATTCCTTAATGATGTCGGACGTCACTTGCGGCACTTAGACAGAGTATATCCTTCATCAATCAGGGGGATTTACAGAACTATATATAACCAAAAAGTTCCTGCAGGAATTCTGGAGAGGGGAAGGTGACCTTTTCGCTTCAGGAAGCATGGTCGATGGCAATTCGCTTTAGAAACCAATCTGGCGACGCTTTGGGAGAGGATCAGGTTTCATTATTTCCCGGATCGCATCAAATACGACCTTGAATTGCTGATCATACTTGCGCTCAATAGCCTCTAGCTTAAGTGCCAGATCAGCATGCTTCTCCAGCATTCTCCGGAGGCGGACGAAAGCACGCATGATCTCGATATTCACTTGCACAGCGGTTGGACTATGCAAAACGCTCGAGAGCATAGCGACACCCTGTTCGGTAAACACATACGGCGCTGTGCGCCGACCTCCCCAACTTGACCTCACAATCTGTGATCTCAAGTTAGAAAACTCTTCCTCGCTGAGTTGGAACATGAAATCTAGCGGGAAACGGTCAATGTTCCGTTTCATTGCCTGAACAAGCACCCTTGTCTCAATGCCGTATAACTCGGCGAGATCTTGGTCGAGTATAATCTTCTCGTTACGAACGAGAAGAATCGCGCGTTCAATCCGTGCCGCTGGAACGAGACCCTTGGTTATAGTTGTCATGTAGAGAACATCATCCTTTCACATGCAGGCGCTCAATAGTGTGCAAAAGACGGACAAATGCCCGAATAATGAAAACACTCATTTTGTTTCCTTGTTCGGTATTCAATACATTTGCTGTCTTTACAATTCTGTAAGATCGGAATCCAGAAAAGCTTTAATGTCTCGAACCGAAGCGATGTTCAAAATTATACGGTTCTCATAGACAGGTCCTTTCATTTCCCGGTCAATTATATCCTTTCTATACTGTTGGAGAACAATGGATCTACGGGTATATCCGCCCGGTCATGGAGCGGTACTGCACGGCTTCTGCAATATGCGCTGACTCTATATCGGAGGAGCCTGCAAGATCGGCGATGGTTCTGGAGACCTTCACTATGCGGTCGTATGCCCTCGCCGAGAAACCGTAGAGTTCCATAGCGGATTTCAGGAGTTTACTGACGTCATCATTCAGACGGCAGTACTTCCTGACCATCGGTGAGTTCATACTGGCGTTGCAGTAAAGTCCCCGTACACTTCCGAACCTCTCCTCCTGGCGCTTTCTCGCTATGACCACCCGTTTTCGAATTACAGAGGAAACCTCTCCGGTAGGCATGCTGGATGAAAGGTCACGGTACGCGACAGGTGCAACATCGACATGGATATCTATCCTGTCCATCAGAGGGCCGGATATCCTGCTGAGATACCTCTGTATATGCGGGCCGGTACAGTTGCATGAATGCCCCGGATCGGTGAAATAGCCGCAGGGGCAGGGATTCATGGCCGCGACCAGAGTGAAATTAGCAGGAAATGTCATGGTCATGGATGCCCTTGTTATAGTTACGGTACCATCCTCAAGTGGCTGCCGTAGAACTTCAAGAACATTCCTTCTGAATTCCGGAAGCTCATCGAGGAATAGAACTCCGTTATGGGCAAGGCTGACCTCGCCCGGGCCAGGTATTGTTCCGCCTCCTATGAGTCCCGCATCCGAGACAGTGTGGTGCGGCGAACGAAAAGGCCGGGTTTGAAGTAGAGCACTGCCTGCTTCCAGTAGCCCGGCAACACTGTGGATCTTGGTGGTTTCAATCGCTTCTTCGGGAAGCAGATGGGGAAGAATGGAGGAAAGCCTTCTGGCAAGCATGGTCTTCCCGGATCCGGGTGGACCGATCATCAGAATGTTGTGCCCGCCTGCGGCTGCCACCTCGAGAGCCCGCTTGGCGAACTCCTGTCCCCTTACATCCCTGAAATCCGGTTCATGTTTCCCGCCCGATCCTGCGGGTGCGAATATATGTTTTGCAGGCTCTATGGTAACTTTATTAAGCAGAAAGTCAATCACATCTCCGAGGTTTTCAGCGGGAAAAATATTCTGCCCCGCAGCAACCGCGGCTTCACCGGAATTGGAGAGTGGAACTACAAACCCTGCATGTTCTTCCCTCCTTGCGCGATCAGCCATGGAGAGAACGCCGCGGACCGGACGGAGGGCGCCGTCAAGGGCGAGTTCACCGATGAAATAGAAGCCCTCTATGGAATCCCTCGGGATGATTCCGGACGCAGCAAGTATGCTTACCGCGATAGGCAGGTCAAACCCTGGACCCTCCTTTTTCCTGCCGGCTGGAGCCATGTTGATGGTCAGCTTCTTCCCCGGAAGCTTGAAACCAAGATTGGCTATAGCCGACCTGATGCGCTGGCGTGATTCACGCACTGCGTTGTCCGGCAGGCCTACGATTGTGAAAGTAGGAAGCCCCAGTGACATATCGGCTTCAATCTCTACCGGATATGAATCTATTCCGAATACAGCAAGGCTCCGGGCTCGGGCAAGCATACAACCATCCTCTGTTCATCTATTAAGAGTTTACGCATTTGGGAGAGAATGTTCAAGCCCCCGGTTTGACTGGACGGAATACGATTCATTCAGCTATACTCCACTGATAAATTCGACTTTGAATTCAACGAGGAGGAAAATGGCATCCTCGATTTTCAGCAGGCTCAAGATACCCCACGTTTTTATTCTGTTGTCCGGCGTGATTCTCGTTGTCAGCATACTTACTTATGTGATCCCGTCAGGCAGGTATGAACGCTCCGAAATTACAGTCGGGCAGCTGACCCGCACAATCATGGTTCCGGGAACCTATGAACGGATTCCCAAGCATATCTCGCCCGAAAGCGTCATTCTGGGTGAGGAAGTGGAGGGCATGGCTACTCCGGTGAGTCTTGTAGGGCTCATCACTGCTATACCCAGAGGTCTGGAATCCGTAGCGGACATTGTATTTCTCATCTTCATCTGCGGCGGCGTCATTGCAATAATCAACCGGACGGGAACCATTACCGCCATCATACAGGCCCTGATCAGACGATTCAAGAATTCAGGTCCGGCTCTGACAATTGTGCTGCTGATAGCCGGTGCCATTGCCGGTTCCACAATCGGTATGGGTGAGGAACTGATCCCGCTCGTCCCTATCTTTCTGCTTGTTTCACAGCAGCTTGGTTACGACAGGGTATTCGGTTTCGTTCTGGTGTTCCTCGGAGCGGATATGGGTTTCTCGGCAGCTACAACGAATCCGTTCACTGTCCAGATCGCTCAGGGCATTGCAGAAGTACCGCTTGGAAGCGGTCTGCCCTTCAGGATCATCTTCCTCGTGGTCATTGTTACCACTGCCATAATTTACGTATTGCGGTACGGACGTCGTATAAAGCGCGACCCGTCAAGTGCAATGGTCCCCTTTGAAGAGGGGAGGATTGGAACCGGCAAAGTGGAGAGTGTCAGGCTCAGACCTGTCCACATCTGGATAATTCTCCAGACCGTGCTGATCTTCGCGGTCACACTCTACCTGATGCAGATAAGGGGCTGGTGGCTCAATGAGATGAGCGGCGGTTTCCTCCTGATCGGAGTCGTTGCCATCATCCTGTCCAGGCTTCCTCTCTCTGAAGCGGTTGCGGCATTCATCAAGGGCATGGAGGAGATGGTGGTCGCTGCCCTTGTGGTCGGATTCGCCAGGGGTATTCAGGTAGTTTTAATAGACGGCCAGATCCTCGATACGGTGATCTATTTCGCGGCGAACGTTCTGCGCAACACCTCCTCGATCGTGGCGGCTGAGGGGATGCTTGTTTTCCAGAGTATACTGAATTTCTTCATTCCATCCGGTTCGGGGCAGGCGGCGGTTACGATGCCGCTGATGGCGCCGCTCTCGGACATTCTTGGGATTTCCCGGCAAACTGCAGTGTTCGCATTTACCTGCGGAGATGGATTCTCCAACTCCATTGTCCCGACCGGAGGAGTACTGATGGGCATGCTCGCCCTCTCAAAGATCCCCTACGAAAAGTGGCTGAAATTCATGATGCCGCTGTTCCTAATCCTGATGGGATGGTCTGCAGTCTTCCTGGCTATTGCGGTGATGATAAATTACTGATACGGTGCAGGCAGTACAGGTCAGTCTGACTGCTTCAGGAGTGCTATAACCCAGGCAACCGCATCATCAAGATTCATATCCGGAGCGATTTTTCTGATATGGGCAATGATATCGGGTTCGAGTTCGCGTTCGGTCTCCCTCAGAACACTATCCACCCTCTCCTGCAGATAACCGGGCAGTGAACCGTGGGAGACAGATATCATAGCTGACATACAGGCCGGCTCCATCGATCGGGCAGCCTGGAAATACCGGGCACAAACAGCCATTGCTTCTACGAAGTGTGAGAACCAGCGGTACCTCGCCAGAAGCTCCAGCGCTCTGTAGAGATTTTCCCGGGCTTCGGGTAATTTACCCTGATCCACGCAGATAAATGCCAGCAGTATGCAGCCCCTTGCAATACCTCCGGCCTGTCCCTGAGCATCGAAGCAGGAGATGCAGGTCCCGACCAGCTCCCTGGCCTGTTCGGGCATTCCCTGGATGATAAGATGCACTGCTATATTGCATTTAATGAGTGTGATATTGAAACTGTCACCGATCTTCTGCTCTATATCCAATGCTTCGTTGAGCATTTCGATAGAACCGTCCATGTCACCCTTCTCCCGAAGCACCGTGGACAGGTTCGAAAGGTTGACGGATACACCATGCTGGTTCCTAAGCTTCCTGCATATATCCACGGACTCGGAGTAGAGCTCCATGGCCTTGTCCAGTTCTCCCGTATGATCCGCCAGTATACCCAGATTATTCAGAGCTGCCGCCATACCAAAAAGGTCTTCCGTCTCTCTGCTTATCAGCAGGCTCTCCCTGTAAAGGGGTTCGGCTCTCCGGTCCTCCCCCCTGACGTTCAGTACATTGGCGAAGTTGTTCAGACCGTATGCCAGAGCCTCAGGTTCCCCGGCACTCCTGAACAGATCAACACTCCTCTGAAGGATAGGAATGCATTCCTCAAGAGGCCGCACGTGTGATCCAACCCAGCCAAGCTGTGTCAGGAGACCTGCCATGAGAAGATCATCCGCATGAGCTTCCATGCTTTCAACTGCAGCCTTCAGAAGAGTATATGCCTCTCTGAACTGGCTCCTGACTCCCATAAGGGTGGCCAGCCCCCTGTTCCCGGATTCTATCCTGTCAATGATCCTGTTCTCAACGGAGTAGTTCCATGCAGCCCTGATATTATCCAGATCCCTTCCGAGGCGGCTCACTGCAGCTTCGCGGTCTCCATGCACCAGGTCTTCCGTGCTGCCGGCAAGGAGGGAGATGTAGTAATCGCTGTGGCTGTCGGTCAGAGCTTCAGGATCCTCCACCAGTTCCGTTGTCCGCCGGGAAGCGAAATGCCTTATCATTCCGTGCAGCCCGAACCTGCTTTTCTCCAGCTGCCAGAGAAGTGATCTGTCCTTAAGCGCGATGATATCCCTGATATCGATACCGCAGACCTCTCCGGCAGCCTTAATATCGAAACCTCCGCGGAATACGGTCAGGCTGCAGAGATTCCGCTGCTGCTCATGTTTCAGGAGGTTCCATGAAAACATGAAGGATGCCTCAAGACTGCTCTGCCTTCGGGGAACGTCCCTGAGCGTTGTTTCCAGGGATCGGGGCGTCAGAATCTGCTCAAGAATGTCCTCAGCGGGAAGGAAGCCGCTCCAGGAAGCCGCAAGCTCGATTGCAAGAGGACTTCCTTCAAGAAGCCGGCATATCTCTGCGACCGGTTCCATTTCATCCGGTTCCGGTTCGGAGCCGCTGCACCGCAAAGCTGTTTTCCTGTAGAGCTGGATACTATCGCATCGTTCATAATCGTGATCAGGCGCATCGGGAACTTGCATACCAGGCACTTCGAACACCCATTCCGACCTGAGTCGGAGCCTCTCTCTTGAAGTAACAATTATCCTGAGGCCGGGTGACGATTCCAGAAGCCTCGCAGGGAGATCAGCCTGGTCTGTCAGCTGCTCGTAGTTGTCCAGGATAAAGAGCATCTCACAGCCTTCCAGGCGCTGCTGAAGCTGCGACACAGGGTCCGTATCACCCTCCAGCGTGAACGAGATGCTTTCCGCTACGGCTGCAGCAGCGCTTTCTCCGGATTCGAGCAAAGCCAGAGGAACGAAAAAGACACCATCGCTGAATCGATGTGATATCCCAAGAGCGGTTCTTATAGAAAGCCTCGTCTTGCCCGCACCTCCGGGGCCCAGGAGGGTGAGCAATCTGCAGTCCTTCTGACTCAGAATGGCTGAAATTCTGAGCATCTCAGCCTCACGGCCGACAAAGGGGGTCTGCTCGGGCGGCAGGCTGCCCGGTACGGCAAGAACTTTCGGACAGGCAGCATATCTTTCGGTCAGATCAGGGTGAGCAAGCGAGTAGAGATGAATGGGTTCACGGATATCCTTCAGGCTGTGAGATCCCAGATCCTTCAGTATGCAATCTCCGGGCAGGTCAGAGTGAGCGGATCGGGCTGTGAGCAGAACCTGCCCGCCCAGACCGGCCGCCATAACCCTTGCCGCAAGGTTCACATCCGGTCCGAAATAGTCATTGTTCCTCTCCTCTGCCTCTCCTGTATGAATGCCTATCCGGAGCCTGATGCGGTTATGCAGGATCCCCGAAGACACCATGGAGAGTTGTATCTCCATAGCGCATGCGGATGCAGATGCGGGGTTATCGAATACAAGAAAAAAACCATCACCGGTATGCTTAACAACCCTTCCACCGTTGATATCAGCACTTGCTCTGATAACGCTGTCATGAACAGCAAGATCAGCGGACATCATGTCCGGGTCACCTGTCCAGAGACGGTTGGATCCTTCTATGTCCGTGAACATGAATGTCAGGTTCAGTTTCAGCCCCCTTTCGGAGATCAATGAGTATTGAATGACACTCCATGCTCACTCGGGATGATGCTATTTAAGCAATACGAATCTGCCGGGGGGCATACCCTCCCCGAAACTGATCATGTAAATACCCGCAGGCAGAATCGAACAGTCAAGCAGATTATCAGCTCCGGGCTGAACAAGTAATCGTCTGCTGAGTACTATCCTTCCGGCAAGATCGTAAATACGGATATCGGACTCGAAAGCGGAGCTGTTCTCATCAAGTGAAAGGACCATGATATCCCGGACGGGATTCGGAGCGATCCGCGGT
>QNDS01000140.1 GCA_003644925.1 Candidatus Fermentibacterota bacterium | reverse complement strand
GTACATAGGTACCATGATCCGTTACCACGAACCTCTGGTCGATGACCTCTATGTTGCGGTAATCGGTATCATCCAGAACATCAGTTCCTTCGTAGTCCGCGTAGAATTCGAACTCCGTGCTGTCTGCAAGTACTACAGGATGCCAGTCATCGTTGTCCCAGTGAGATGTGGGCATGTAACCGGCGTACAGGATTATATCCGTTACTTCCTCCAGAGCCAGTCTTCCTATGGTTATCAGCTCGTTCTGCCTTCTTGAGAAATCAAACTCCTCACTGCCTCTGCTGAAGAAAAGGAACACCGCTCCGAAAACTACCAGTAGAACGGTAAGAACGATCGTGATCTCGATGAGGCTCATTCCCCTGGAAACTCTACTCATTAAGTTTTTCATACTGTTCATCACCACCTTAAAATATCGAACTGAAACTGATTGAATCTGCATCCGATGCGCCCACCCAGTAAACAACGCATCGAACATTCCTCGCGTTGGGATAGATCGGATCGACTTCCGCGATTTCGAAACATCTGTGGAATTTGTCTATGTCTTCAGGTGTGGTCCTTCCTAGCGGCATTGAAGAGATATCCAGTGTCCGGATCTCCTCAAGTCCCTGCCGGGCGAGTTCCATCGCTCTTGTCCTGTCATCCAGAACATCCGACTGTTTTATGATGTTCATGAAGAAGAAACCTATTCCAGTCAGGATTATAGCAAGAAGCAGGGATGCGATGAGTACTTCAATCAGGGTGAATCCCCGATCGCCTGATTCAATTTGTGTTATTCTCATACTTACCTCCATTCAAAGATTCTGTATTTACAGATCGTAATATTTCCTTACAAGTACAATTCTATTGCTGCCGTCATTCCTCCCGACGTAGATATGCATCTCCCTTATACCGGAGGATACTTCACTTACGGTTCTCCGAATTCCATACTGAACACCTCCGGAGACAGCGGTGCTGTCAAATACCCCAACTTCCGGATAAAACGATCCGTTCAAGGTAGAGAATATCTGGTTGGCAAGAAGAAGAGCGTTCTTCCGGTCTTCCATATTCCTGATACTGTTCGCGAATAACAGCAACACCAGGGTCAGAAGCAGGAAAACCGAGGAGAGAATGATAAGCCCCCTGAAGAAGCTGCCTGAAAAAGCGCGCTTCATCTTAACCTGCTCTCTCGTAATGGATCCTTCTGTCAGGACCATTACCGTAAATCTGAACATTCCAGATATTCTCACTGAGAATGTTATCATCTTTATATGTAACCGAGTTCAGTGTGAGCAGAAAACCGTCCCCCTCCAGCGGATCCAAGAGAATTGTCAGAAGATCGTTATCGATATATATCAGATCCAGGCCTGCACCTTCAAACTGATGCAATACCGCATTCTGCATACTGCAGACAGTTTTCAGCAGTTCTGAGTTCTCATCGGCAATTACGATGAATCCATCGACAGAGCCTATAATGAAATTCCGGGAGGAGGCGAGCCTGCCTTCCCAGTTGAACGGATGGAACTCCGGCCCTGCGGAATCAACAAATCCATCTTCTGTGAGTGCTCTCCATTTTTCAAGCGAAGTGCCGACTATCCATTTTGCCGAAAGTATCCGGTCGTGCTCAGTTAATCCCCATGCCACAAGCCTGCCGCCGGGCAATGTATCAAGGATGAAGGAACCTTCGGCATCCGGAATATAGGAGAGGCTGGCCGAACCGATAAACAGCAGATCATCTGTTCCGTTTGAATCGAAATCATCCTGGAGAACGCTTATCACAGGATAATCCCAGTTTTCCGGATAGCTTCCATCCAGAGAACCGTACAGCTGATCCTGTCCGTAGAATACGGGAGTTGTCCCCGGAGGGCTGGAAACGGATAGAAGCGCCGATGAATCGGGGATGAACAGCTGTGCCCGGTTTGTACCCTCTGAGATAAGCAGTGCAGGACTGCCCCCAACGCATCCGGCGGAAAGAAGTGACGATTCGTTCCAGAAGGGGATATCAACATCGTACGATTCAGAACCGGTTTCGTTGGATACTATCGTTACATACTCCCTGTCATCTACCCTGGTTAACAGAAATAGAACAGGATTGCCGCTGCAGAACGTGCCTGCAATGGAATACTGCTCCGCAGTCCATTGAGGGATGAGCAGAACCTCAATCGAGTTTTCTATGTCCGTTCCGCTCAGCAGATCTATCCTCAGTTCGCTATCTGATTCGCTGAGGACGAAAATGTTATTCCCAACAGGCAGCACGGAGAGAATCTCCGAACCCTGTGAGCGCCAGCTCAGCTCCTCCGCGGGTACGGCTGAAGTACCTATCATGCGGAATGAGGTTTCCAGACCACCGATACTGTATACCGGAATATCTGAAAAACTGCGTATACTGCTATTCATAAGATCCATCTCCAGGCCCGCGACAGCGCTCTCCTCGGTCAATTGTGCCTGTACGGATTCCTCAAGCGCTGTCTGTCTGTCTACAACACCGCTAACGTAATTAACAAGCAGCACAAGTGAGATCAGCACCACGGCAGACGAAAATATGGTTAGAGTAACGGCGGATACTGAGAATCCGCTGCTGATCTTCCCGCTGTCAGGTTCTTCTGAATATTTCATATAGAACAACAAAGCAATATTTATGCCAGAAAGTGGAGAGAATGTGCACTATTTTATATGGATAATTTTAGTATATCAAGACTACTCCCTGCAAATACTGTGCACGATCTTTCATGCTGTGTGCAAAGGTATTACACTATTCTCCCAGAAGGTCTGATTCTGTGGTTTCCTGAAGACCTGCCAGTTCAATTGTTTTCCTGGCATGTTCCAGCCCTACGTAGAACCTCTCAGAGTAGAGTTCGTAATCATCACGTAACCGTGATGGAGTCATGTTAACGGTAATTACGTTAGCGCCTGCGTTGAAGCAGAGCAGCTGCCCATCCTTCCGCAACCGCTCGAATGTACTGGTGGCAGGGATAAGGGTGTTCTTCAGATAAAGCCTCATGGCGGCTATGAACCTCAGCCCAAGGTCGACATCCCCTACAGGATAGTCTTCAAGGGGTGTACCCCGAGCCGGGAGAAACACAGAAACGCTTGACATATCAACGTTCAGATCCTTCATAAGGATCAGATCATCAGCAAGAGAATCCACCGTCTGTCCGGGAAGCCCGAGGAGTGGTCCGGATCCGATATGATATCCATGTTCACGGAGAATACGAAGCCATCGTAATCTGTCATCCAGCAGAAAACCGGGTTTCATCTCTTCGAACAGTTCTTTACTGGAAGTTTCGTGTTTGAGTATGAATTTTCTGGCTCCGGCTTCGAACCAGTAATCGAGGTCATCTTCACTGTGAATTCCGACACAGAGAAGAACCATCATATCCAATTTGGATATTCTACCAATAACATCCCCGAGCCACTCGGCGTTGTACTCCTCGCTTTCGGCAGCCTGTAGAAAAAAAGTTTTTATACCATTTGCAAGCGCGACCCCGGCCACGGATACTATTTCATCCGGATCAAGCGTGAACCTCGGAACTTCAGTATTCTCTGCTCTCATTCCACAGTAGATACAGCTGCATCTGCACGTGTTCGCAAATTCGATTACAGCCCTTATAAAGGCTCTATCACCAAAGTTTTCTCTTCTCACTTCCCTCGCGGCACTGTACAGAAGATCGGCTTCCTGGTCTGATGACAGAAGAATCGCTTTAAGATCATCTCTTGAGAATCCATCATTCAAACGTTTTTCAATCCAGCCGGCATCAATGTTCAACTGAAATCACAACCCTTCTTCGTTTCTTCAAGCTTCTTCCTTACAATATCAAGAACTGCAGCGGTTCCCGGCATGACACCCGTCCATATTTCAAAGGATCCGGCAGCCTGATGCACAAGCATCGCTTCCCCTGTGAATGTATTCACTCCATAACGGTGGAGATCATTTCTCCAGTTCCAGGAGCTGTTGTAATTCAGATCTGCAAAAACCATATCTCCAAGAAGTGACTTCTCCACAGGAAAGATATCATCATCTCCCCACCCGAGAGTCGTCGCATTTACGATGGTTCCAGCCTCAACTTTTAAAAGAGCATCGTTAACCGTCTCCAGCTTTCCCGCGGGTGCGAACCCAAACCAGTTCCGGGGGTTCCTGCAGTACATTTCATATCGCAGGTGACGGTCATGAAGGGCGTAATCAACAGCCATAGCAGCGCTTCCGCTGCCTATTACAAAAAATGGTTCAGGAAGGCTGCATTCATCGATGAAGCGGCTGAAACCGTAGACATCGGTGTTATAACCGGTGATTCGTCCATGGATTGTTTTCATTGTATTGATCACCTTCATATCCCGGGCACAGCTCTCCAGTTCACTGCAGATGCCGGCAGCTGCACCCTTGTGGGGATACGTGATATTCAAACCGGTGATTCCGCTGCCGAGCAGTTCTGAAACCTTTTCTCTCAATCTTTCCGGCTGTACGGAGTAAGCGATATACTCACCACCGAGCCCTGTTGATCTGAAGAATTCCTCATGTATCAAAGGAGAGAGAGAATAAGTAAGCGGCCATCCTATCAGACCGAATCTGAAAACGTTCTGAGCATCAGCCATGTCTTATTCTCCGCAGCTTCTGAAACAATCTGAAGAGCCAGTCACCAGGACCCCGCAATCTGAAGAATACAGGTTCAAAGAAAGTGCAATCTTCCGCAACGATGCCTTTTCGAATCATATATCCTGCTAACGGAGAATGAGCATATACTCTTATCGTGCCAATATTTACGAATGTCGATCTCCAACCCAGGGTTAATCTGACCCTGAACATGAAGCATATTTTTCTGAGAAATGCCCATAATCCTTCACCGGGATTACCATTGAAAAAGTTGATACCCACCTGAAGCCCCGCACTCCGGGCAGCATTTACTGCCGGCAGCAGATCCGCAGCCTTTCCGCGCTTGGCAAGCATCTTCAGACCCTTGTCGGTAATAGCATCTGGGGAAAAATCCACCTTAACCGCACCGGCGGCCTTCATTCTCATGAGCTGAGTAGAGGTAATATTCTCATCAAGCCAGGCGCTCCAGGATATTGCGCAGTCAGATTCCTCAAGAGCCGAAAGCAGTTCCTCGAAGTAATCTTCCGGAGCGTTGAAAACCGAATCAACAAATGAAAACCGGGAGACACCCAGTTCCTCCAGTTCCCTGATATCCCTGATAACCTGGTCTACAGATCTGAATCTGAAGCTTGATCCGCTTAAAAAGCTGTACGTACAGTAGCTGCAGTTGAATGCACAACCCCTTCTGCTCTGGACTCCTATCGAGTCAGGAAATGTGTACCGGGAAATATCGATAAACCTGAAATCCGGAGGTGCCATCCTGCCCAGATCCGCCTGTTTCCAGGGAAGCATCCTCCCCCCGCTCCAGCCGTCTATTGCGGTGCCGCTTTGAATGTGATCGACCAGTTCGGGGAACATATCCTCTCCCTCACCGGGAATTCCATAATCGATCCTGGGGAATCTCTCCAGAATGATCTCAGGATAAATCGAGAATCCTGTACCTCCTGCTATCACGATTCCTTCCCATGATCCCAGAACATCCATTATCTCAGAAAAAGATTTCAAATATGAGTAGGTGACCGGGTAGGAACTGTCATCAATATTTCTTAAGGATACGGCAATGATATCGGGAGTGAATGATTCGATTGAGTCTCCCAGCAGTGTCTTGTAGTCATTGCCAAGACTCAGATCCAGTCCCTTCAGCTCATGGCTCGGGAGCTGTCCGGCAATGAAAGCCAGCCCGATAGGGTAGATCGGAGCCTCGGGACGTCCTGTGGGTGATTGGACCAGGAGTATTTTCAATGTAGAGCCCTCTTTTCTTTCTTACTCAAGATAGTATTTTCAAGTATAATGAAATCCATTGGAACCAGTTTCTATGCAGCAGCTGTGATATCAATTTTCATTTTTCCGTGTATTGCGGAAGCGAATGTGCCTCCTCAGCGTATTCCGCAGCTGGACAGCCTGGCGCTCGACATATCATTAATGGGATACATTCCTTCCGGTGGGGAATTGCTCGTTCTGGCAGCTTCGAACAACTGGTTCGGTCTTCTTTCCTGCGTTAAGCTTCTGCCGGGGGACACCTATGAACTGGATTCAATTCTTACGGATACAACCGGAAAATGGAGATACCTGGGTTATGCTTTCTGGGCTCCGGCGGGTGACATTATCCTGGTCGCCGCTCCTGCCCCGAAATGCCTGCCGCGCGATATGGAACCTACGGTTCAAGTCGGTTCCCGGGCGGCATTCTACTTCGATGGATACGAATTGCTGACTGAACCCAGGACAGCAGTAAGCACCCCGCATCTTGAAATTATCGAGATCAACCCTGATTCGACCGGCAGGTTCGCGTTCAGTACCCCCCTTAAGGGCGTCTACTGGGTAGAAGTCATGCAGCAGACACCGCTTGGACCCTCTATCGAACTGCTCTTTCCTGTTATTTCAGGAGGAACAGCTGAAGATGTCTTCATGGGAACCATTACCATCCCTGCCTCCGAAGCTGACAGTCCCTCCGGGATACTCCATGAACTGAACGCTATCAGGCAGAGCAAGGGAATACCAACTCTGGAAGCAAGTGAAATCCTAGACAGCCTTGCTTCAATCAGAGCCGGGAACCTTGCTTTTTCAGCTTCTCTTTCGCATTTCGGTCTGAATACGGGTAACCTCCCCGATATCCTGCCGGAAAGCGTTTCAATTTACGGCGAGAATATAGGAAGAGGAAAAGGGTACCAGGAGGCTTGGTCCATGATCCTCATCAGTCCATTCCATCTGCAGACCTGCATGTCTGAAACCTACACACACGCAGGAATATCCGGAGCAGTGGATACCGAAGAGTATGAATGGCAGCTGGTTCTGGTCCAGATATTCGCATCAGGAGTGGATGAGGAATGATAGATCAGATATCCGGCATTATCGGCAGCATCGGACTTGAAACAGTTGGTGGAACAGTTCAGGATTCCCTGATACCTCTTGCAGTACTGGCAATTGGAAGCGCTCTGACAGGTGGGCTGCCCCTCATGACCTCACCGCTTTTTGAGTTCTCCCTGAATAGAGTTTTCATATTATCTCTTTTCTTTCTCCGCCCACAGGACCCAACCGTGTATTTTGCTCTGGCTTCCGTTCTGGCGGCTGCCCCTCTTCGCAGAGCGATCTGGGGCAGAGAGTTCTGGCGGTACCTCGCAACAGGCTTAACTATGGTTGCCCTGCTTAGATTTGGTCCCGCCCTGTTTCAGAGAATAATGCCGGGGATTCAGGATCAGGTTGCGATTATCTCAGTTCTGCCGGTTCTAATTTTCATTGAGATCATCATCAACACCGCATTCCTGAAAAATCGCTCGGATTTCAGCATACTTTCAGCAGTTGTACTGATTTCGTACATAGCCGCGCTCCCTCTCTCAATCATGACACTTATCATGGTAATCCATGAAGGAATACTCGGAGCGGTACTTGCATTTGCAGGATTGGCCGGATTCTCCTTCCTCGGAAGATCCATTAACAGAAAGCATCTGTTGAATACGCGGAGGATCGAAGAGATAAGCAGCCAGGACAGATTGGCTGTACGTCTGATGGCATCCTC
>QNDS01000139.1 GCA_003644925.1 Candidatus Fermentibacterota bacterium | reverse complement strand
TATTGATACTCGACGACAGGCTTTTAGGATATGTACTGCTATCCTGCTGGGATCTTGCCATACGCCTTCGGGATACGGAAAACATATCCACTACGAGCCCCGATTTCCGCTCCTTCGCAGAAACCTTCATGTCAGAGATCGAGAACGGCTGATACGGCATCCCTTCCTGAAAGGACGTGTTGTGCTATGACAGCAGGGTGGGGCAGGATACTATTTGTTGACCTTTCATCCGGGGATCACCGGTTTGAGGATCTTGATCCTGATGTCAGCAGCTTCTGGATAGGCGGCAAAGGTCTCGCGGGGTATTTCCTGTTTCCGGAGATGACCCGCTCCCCGAATGACCCGGCGATGCCGCTCATCTTTATGGCAGGACCGCTGACCGGTACCCTGACACCTGCTTCAGGCAGGATATGTGTCATGTCAAAATCCCCGCTTACAGGAGCCATCGGAGACTGCTCGGTGGGTGGCGGTTTCGGATGGCAGCTTAAAAAAGCAGGAATTTCTGGCATCGTCATTACCGGAAGGAGCCGGAGGCTCAGCGGTATCGAGATATCCAATGGGGATGTTTCCATTGAAGATGCTCGCGGTCTTCAAGACGCTGGTACGGATGAGCTTTACTCCAGGTTGAAAGAGAAAGGATCTGTCGCCTGCATTGGCCCGGCTGCCGGGAATGGAGTCCTGTTCTCATCGATAATGGTTGATGGAACATTTGCCGCAGGCAGAGGGGGGCTCGGTCTTGTAAGCGCCTTGAAGAATCTCAAGTACGTTACCGTCCGTGGAACAGGCAATGTTCACGTTCATGATCGGGAAAAGCTCCGCAGCGCGAGCGAGGATATCAGAAGGCTCGTCGCCGCCACACCTGCGCTGACGGGGGAGCATGGTCTGCAGAACTGCGGCACAGCAGCCTGCTACGATCTTATCAGCTCCAGGAGAATGATGCCCACGGCTAATTTCAGGAAAACTTTCTTCCCTCCGGCACAATCCATGAACTCCCACGCATTCTCCCGTGCATACAAACCGAAGAGATACGGCTGCAGAGCATGTCATGTTCTGTGTAAAAGGATAGGAGAGGACGGGACTCATCTTCCTGAGTTCGAGACCATGTCTCATTTCAGCGCATTGATCGAGAATGATGACATCCGGGCAGTTACAGCAGCGAACACGATATGCAACAGGATGGGGATGGATACCATTTCCGCTGGAGCTACTCTCGCATGCTTTCAGGAGATCAGCGGTGAGAAGCTCACTCCTGCAAGGATCACAGGACTGCTGCTTGATATAGCCGCAGGGCGAGGAGAAGGAAGGGAACTCGGTCAGGGATCGCTGCGTTTCGCTGAATCTAAAGGCTGTCCCGAACTTTCAATGTCGGTAAAGGGGATGGAACTTCCCGGATACGATCCCAGGGGAGCGTATGGAATGGCGCTTGGTTACGTTACCTCCACCAGAGGAGCATGCCACCTTCGCGCATACCCCATCAGCCATGAGATATTGAGGAAACCTGTTGCCACGGACAGATTTTCATTTGCCGGCAAAGCCAGAATAGTGAAAATTGCGGAAGATATGAACGCTGTTATAGATTCACTCACAGCATGCAAATTCTTCTTTTTCGGTTGTTCTCTCGAGGAGTACGCTTCGGCTTTTTCTGCTGTAACCGGCATCGATACCTCGGCTCAGGATCTTCTTGCCGCTGGAGAAAGGATCTATTTCAGAGAGAGGATGATGAACGCGAAGTGCGGTTTTACTTCAGAAGATGACGATCTGCCGCCCAGATTCTTCTGTGAAGCGGGCAGCTCGGGTGATGGTATCGAGATTCCCCCCGTTGACAGGGAGGAATTCCTGGAGGCGAGGTCGAAGTATTACCGGATACGGGGACTGGACGGGAAAGGAATTCCGCTGGGGAGCTTCACCGGGGAACTCGGTATTGAGGATCTGCTGTGAAAAAGCTTTTAGAGAAGTATTCGGCAAAAATGGTTTCCGCGGGACTTGCCGAAAGCGGTAATCCTCTTCTCGGCGGTCTTGATGCTGAACTGGAATGGAACAGGGAAGACCCGGCAATACCTGTTCTGGAAGAAGTATTCAGCGGATTGAGCATTAATTCCCTCCTTTTTTCCCTTCCAGCCGAGCCGTACCGCTCGATCATCGATTTTCTGGCTTCCGGAGATGTGCAGAGTATTCAGCCTGAGGATTCCGAAACCCGCACTTTCATGCATGACCTTCCAGTAATCCGGGATTTCAGGCCGGATTTGATCATCGAGAAACTCAGGAAGCGAAAGAGTGTGATCGTAAGGGGAAAGGGTATAATTACCTGGGGCACCGTAAGCCCTGAGCAGGCGTTCATATTCTACAGTTCGGTCTGCTTCGCCTGTTTCGTAAAATTCTTTTCCGATTACCTTCGGGACAGCAGAAGAGGTACAGTTTCTATCGAGCAGGAGCGGGTCTTCAACAATGCTGTGAAATATCTTGATGATTATCCGGAAAAACCTCCCGTACTTATGTCAAAGCCCTTCGGGAACAGGGAAGATGTGTACAGAGCAGTTGCCCAGGCCGGAAGACTGACAGTGGACCACAGGCTTGTTGATTCATTCTTCGGGAATGTATCTTTAAAATGGGGTGATACTCTGTTCATCAGTCAGACAACCTCTTCCCTGGATGAACTGGAAGGCTGCATAGATCCGTGCCCTCTGGATGGATCTGCATGTACAAGTATCACTGCTTCAAGTGAATTTTCAGCCCATATGGGTATTCTTCGGCTTACCGGCATGAGCGCGATCCTTCACGGTCACCCCAGGTTCTCGGTAATAATGTCAATGTACTGTGAGAAGGAAGATTGTGAATTCAGAGGATCATGCCATATCCGCTGCCCTGAAAAGCGCTTCATTGGTGATATCCCCATCGTACCGGGTGAAGTCGGAACCGGTCCTCATGGTCTGTGCAATACACTTCCGCCTGCCATGCGGAACAATAGAGGTGTGATCGTATGGGGGCATGGGCTTTTCACGGTATCCGAGGATGATTTCAACGGCGCCTTCCGGAACCTTCTTTCTATCGAGCGAATGTGCCGGGAAGAGTATTTCAGGCTCCTGGAACAGACTGTTGACAACCGGGTTAATTGATAACATACAGTATAGATGGAGGCCTGAACATGAAACTGAATCGGAAGAGAGTAACTGTTCTTCGATCTGTTAAAAATGATACAGAAGAAGCAGCCGGAATAACGAAATCGGAAGCGCTTTCATTTGTCTGGGAACTTACGGAAGAGATTTATTCACTTTCAGGGAGATACGATGTTAAATCGAGATTACAAAGAAATGTTATCTCTATTACTCGACAACAGAGTTGATTTCTTACTTGTAGGCGCATATGCCCTGGCAACTCATGGATTCCCAAGGGCAACTGCTGATATAGATATTTTTGTGAAACCTGATTCTGAAAACGCTTCAAAGCTTTATAAAACACTTGTTGAATTCGGTGCACCTCTTGAAAATGTATTACCTGATAATTTTGCCAGACCAGGGATTATTCTTCAGATTGGAGTTGCTCCTCGACGTATTGACATTCTAACGGAAATTGATGGAATGACATTCGATGAAGCTTCTGAAGGAAAAGAGATCATCGAAATCGAGGATCTAATGATACCTGTAATATCCAGACAGAATCTTATTATCAATAAGTTAGCAACCGGACGCGACAAAGATAAGATCGATGCTGAAAATCTTATGAATTCATAGCTAGAGCTTGCGGGGCCGGACGTCACTTGCGGCACTTACATTATTCTCAGGATGTTATTAGACTAAGTGCCGCAAGTGACGTCCGGTCCCAATACCCGACCCCAATTTCCTGATGGAGGCTTTCATGCTGTCAATTATTCTTTCAACTGTATTCCTGTCCGTTGTGCTTCCCAATTCCGCTGAGATCGAAACTATCTCCGCAGGTCAGCAGGCTGTCGTTGATGTTTCATCGGGCTCGGGATGGATACGTATTCTGGAGGATGATTACGTCTGCCTTGAAGTATCTGTGCCCGACGGGATACAAATGAAAGCATACGATGCTAATGGTGATATTCTCTGCCAGTCAGAATCCGGCGATGATATGATATTGTCTGCTTTCACCGATTACTGGTTTTTCGTTCAGCTGATCTGCGCTGATGGTTGCAGTTCTTCTTCCGCCCGGATCAGTGTTGAGGAGGTATTCTCCTCAGAATTATTAAGCAGTACAGCTGTTGAGGGTGCTCTTGGCAGGAATGTGATGGCCGGAACATATACTTTCAGTCCCGGTTCTGCGGGCCGCTGGACATTCAGGCTCGAGGGCACAGGAGGAACCGATCTTGATCTTGAGGTTTACAGCCCGAACATGAGCCTCTGGGGAAGCAGCATGTCTCTGGAAGGATTTGAAACCGTCACCGTTTCGGTTCTTGCAGGAGAAGAAGTGACTGCTGTCGTCAGCAGATACGGAAAAACCGGGTCGGGAGAGTATGAGTTTTCGGTTGAACCTTCCGGGCAATTCCCCGAATTTGATCCCTTTGGCATTACAGAATCGATTACTCCCGGAGAGATTCATCGATATCTCATACCGGCAGGCGGATCCAGTTATTTCCTTGATCTGGCAATACTCTCATGGGGAGCAGATATCGACCTGATGATTCGGGACACGTCCGGTGAATATCTGATGGGCTCCCAGTCCTACTCTTCAATAGAGACGCTGCTGCTGCATCCGACAGGGAACGATGTTGTTGCGGATGTGATCCTTTTCGATACGGGAGATAATGAAACAGTTTTATACGAAATGTATACCAGGGAGCCAGGTCCGCTTTCAAATGTTGTACCTGTCAAAGAAGTAGTGAATATCGATTCCCGAAGCAACCTGCCTGTCGGGTTCTCTTCGATTCATGGAGGGCTGTTCAGAATAAGTGTGAATTTCGAGAAGACCCGTGATGGAGATGTAAGAGTTTTCAGGGGAGCAGGCGAACCCGCTGTTACCTTCGCTACTTCGCGGGGGAATGAGGAATTCCTGCTCTACGTTTCGGAGGGAGAAACCGTCTGGGTAGATCCATTCTTTGCCGATTTCGAGACAACAGGTTACGCTACAGTGAGGATATCCGCGGCTGATGCCATAGAGATGGAAGGAGAGTACAGCGGTGTGATCAGCGGTGACTCTCCGGCTGAGTATTTCACAGTTCATGCCGAACCGGAGACTATTCTGGATATCGCACTCACCGGTGAGGACAGGGAAGTCGACTTGGACCTTTTCGTCTCAGGTCCTGATCTTGACCTGATAGCCGAGGGGTGGCTCAGCAATGTTGATGCGGCAGGTGATGAAGCTGTTGAAGTTTATGCCGAAGACAGTGCTGAATACGGGATAACCGTCTACCTTTACGACAGGGATGGGCAGACACCATTCAGTCTGGAAGTGAACAGAATCGAGAGAACACCTCTGGCGGGGCCATCACCGGAACCGGAGATCTGGGCGATATCTGCAGGGATCAGCGGTTACGCCTCATCTGCTGATATTCTGAACAGGGCAAGCATGGACGCTGTTGAAATGTACGATTTTCTGATAGAGGAGCAGGGAGTAGAGCCTGATCATGTAATACTCCTGGTGGATGCCCTGGCCACTTCAGAGGAGTTTATAAGCGGTATTTCCTCTCTGCTTCGTTCCGCTGGACCTGAGGATAAGGTTATCGTTTTCTACAGCGGTCACGGCGATCAGTCGCATCCCGGTTCAGGCGGCAGCGAGGAGCCGGATTCAGCCAACGAATACCTCTGCCTTTACGATGATGATATATCGGATGATCGAATGGCATCACTTATTGATTCCCTGGCGGTATCGCCGGTTTTTCTGTTCTTCGATGCCTGTTTCTCCGGCGGTTTTGTAAACGATTTCTCTGCAGGCAGTAACGTCCTTATTCTCACTGCAGCCAGAGAGGATCTCAGCGTCAGCGAAAGAATTCTAACTCCCATTCTGCTTCAGGGTTCCAGAGGAGATGCGGACAGTAACGGAAACGGTTATGTTTCCGCACTTGAACTTATGACATACATAGATGAAAAACTGCAGCTGATATGTCCCGAATGTGACGCTGAGCTTTCAGAGAACACGTACGTCTGCCCCGACTGCGGCGCGGTTCTCAAGGGGGATAATGCAGTACCCAGACCGCAGCAGGGCATGTTCCTTATTGAGGATATCGAGTTGTGGAAGGTCCGGTAGAAAGGAAACAAGTGACTGAGGAAAGAGATCTGCATCCACTTGAGGAGAAACTGCTTGTCTACCTCGAAGAAAACGGTGGATCATCTGACACAGATATTATCGAAAGAAGTGAGCTTCCCGATGAGGGTTCTTTCAGAAGAGCTGCCGAATGGCTTCTGTCCCGGGAGCTTGTCACTGAAGTATCGAGGGACGAGGAAGAATTCGTAGAGCTCGGACCTCTGGGAATTGGAAACCTGGAAGCGGGTATTACTCCTGAACTGGCAATGCTGAGGGAAGCAGCCGGAGGTGCAGGATCTCTGCAGGATATTCAGAAGAATACTATCTTCGACAGGGGACGCTGGGGCAGTGCATTCGGATCACTTATGAAAACCGGTCATATTGTTAAGGATGCCGATGGCATTCATCTTACCTGCGAGCCCGCGGAGACAGTGTTCCAGAAAGTCTGGGACCTTGTCTACGAACCTCTCGCCGCCGGTGGTGAGTTGGGGATGGCCCTGCTGCCTGAGGATGTAGCTCTGATTGTTAAAGACAGAAGCCCGAAAAGGGGAAAAACCAGAGCCGAGTTCTCGGTTAATTCTGTGGTAACCAGAATGCTTGATATCACCGCGGAGGGCCGCATCGCTCTTAAGGCTGCGAAGGAGAATATCACTATCGGAGCCATTACTCCGCAGGTATTGGCAGACGGTACATGGAAGAACGCCAGATTCAGAAGGTATCAGCTGGATATCCCGCCATCACAGATACATACTGGAAGGCTGCATCCGTACAGGCAGTTTCTTGATACTGTAAGAAAACGGTTCATGGCATTGGGATTCACTGAAATGAGAGGTTCTCTGGCCGAAAACGAGTTCTGGAATAATGATGCGCTATTCATGCCCCAGTTCCATCCCGCAAGAGATATTCACGATGTCTATTTTCTGGAAGACGGGATCGAAGTGCCCCATCCCGAGCCCGAACTGATGGAGAGGGTCGCAGAAACTCATGAGAACGGCGGCATCACCGGGGGAAGAGGCTGGAATTACAGTTTCAGCCGGCAGCAGTCCCTGAAGACCATTCTCAGGTCCCAGGGAACAGCCCTGTCCGCAAGGACCCTTGCCTCGAATCCTGAGATCCCGGGGAAATATTTCGGTATCGCAAGATGTTTCAGGTACGATCAGGTTGATTCGACACACCTTCCCGATTTTTTCCAGGTGGAGGGTATTGTGCTCGGGGAAGAGATCAATCTGAGACATCTTCTGGGGCTTCTAAAACTGTTCGCTGAAGAGATAGCGGGAGCATCCGATTACAAATTCCTTCCCGGTTACTTCCCCTTCACAGAGCCTTCGGTTGAAATGCATATCCTTCATCCGGTTCTCGGATGGGTTGAAGGCGGAGGCGCAGGTCTCTTCAGACCTGAGGTCTGC
>QNDS01000138.1 GCA_003644925.1 Candidatus Fermentibacterota bacterium | reverse complement strand
TGCCGCACTGGTTACCGCAGGTATTCTGCTGCCGGGAATAGCAGCCAAGCTTACCCGCATCCGGGGCGAACTCATGCAGGAATGCGCGGACAGGCATCCCGGTGGAATGCTTGCCCTTATTGGTATAAACCTCGAAGATGCCGGGAAATGTGTTGAGGAAGCCTCCTCCATCGGTCCCGTGGGAATAGCCAACGTTAATTCGGATGGGCAGGTTGTTATCTCCGGAGCGAGGGATGCTCTGAAGAAGGCCGGGGAACTCTGCAAAAAAATGGGCGCCAGAAAGATAATACCCCTGCAGGTTTCCGGGGCATGGCATTCACCTCTTATGAAGGATGCAGCCAAGGGTCTTGAGAGCGCACTTGATGATGCTGGTTTCTACGAGCCTGAAATACCCGTAGTGGCAAATGTCACTGCCGATCTGATCCGAAGCGGTGATGAAGCTAAACGTATGCTGAAACAACAGGTCATGTCACCTGTTCTATGGGCCGATTCGATAAAGAAGCTTCAGAGAAGCGGATTCGACACCTTCATTGAAGTCGGTCCGGGGAAAGTGCTTCAGGGACTCATGAAAAGGGTGAAAGATGTCACTGTTTACGGAACCCACGACACTGAAGCACTTGAGGAGACTCTCAAAGCCCTTACATAACCCCTGATAGGACACCAGATAACTTCGGACGCGTCATCTCCTGCCTGATACTAACCGTAACACCTTTGAACTCTCCAGTTAATAATTGATGGTATCTATAGCTTCCAATCGCTTGAGCAAGGTTGGATGTGAATATTTGAAAAATACATACAGGGGGTGCGGAGTTAGATTGCTTAAATTATTAACATACAGTCTTATCAGTGCATCACATGTATGCACGCGATCATAGTGAACAGCGGCATATTCATCTGCCTGATACTCATTCTTTCTGCGAGCGGCATTCATAATCACCCCGAACAGCATTGAAACCGGAGAATACAGAATTACAAAAACGAGAAGTCCTATATGGAATGCCGGTTCACTAATTCCAAGTGCACGGGAAAGTAATGGACTATCGATGAACAAGGACAGTAAGAACAACATGAAGCCAGTCTGCATAACTGACAGACCAATACCGATCAGAGAGTGTTTCTTCTTGTAGTGTCCTACTTCATGAGCCAGTATTGCTACAATCTCCTCATCTGAGAGGTCATTGATCAGCGTATCATACAATACTATACGTTTCCTGGATCCCAAACCGGTGAAATACGCATCCGATTTTGTCGATCTTTTTGAACTATTAATAACGTAGATATTATCCAGTTTAAAACCAGTTTCCCTGCTGAAAGCTTCTACCTTGCTCCTTAATTCTCCTTCCTCCAGTGGAGTTTGTTTATTGAACAAGGGTACGATCAGATTCGAGTAAAACAATGCCATAACAATCGTGAACAGACTTATTGCGCCCCAGGCATAGAGCCAGAAATACTCGCCAGCCCAGATGAAGAACCAGATAACCAGAGCCAGAAGCCCTCCTCCAAGAACAGCACTCAGGAACCAGCCTTTCAGGACATCCAGAACAAATGTCTTACTGGTTGTTTTATTAAAACCAAATCGCTCTTCAATATGAAAAGTCCGGTAATATTTGAAGGGAATTCCCAGTATACTGCTGCCGAACATCAGAATCCCAAAGAATATCAGTGCCTGAAGAACAGGATGATGTACAGCGGAGACCGCAAAAGTGTTAACAAATGCAAAACCATGAAGTAAGAACATAAGCAATATAGTAACCAGTTTGAATGTACTCGCTACCTGCCTGAACTTGATTTTACTCTCTCATAATCCTGTTGCTTGCTGTATTTCTCCTGATCATATATTCCCTGGAGAGATTCAGGCAGACTATCACTCCATCTGCTTCTGTTCAGAAAATCCAGAAACCTTTCCAGCAGAAAATCAAACATAATCACACCGATAATGATGTATAGCAATGTCTGTGCAGTCATCTCCTAATACACTCCCATCTGAACAAACATAAGGAAAGCTGACCTTGGATATCCTCTTTGATTCGGCTACAGGGTATTCGCTAGTTCTTTCACAAGCCTGTTATGTGCGCTGAAAGCAAGTTCAGGAACTTCCCGGATAGGGCACCACATAGCTTCGGAAGCATCATCCCCTGCCAGAAGAGTACCTTCCCATTCCTTTACTTCCAGTACGGCAAGGATAATTCCACCGTAGGCAGTCATATCGGTTTCCACCCCCAGCAGCCTGCTATCCCGCGCATGAAGACCCGTTTCCTCCATCAGTTCACGACGGCCGCATTCCTCAGGGGTCTCACCCGTTTCAAGAAAACCCCCGGGGAGGGACAGCATCCCCTTTTTCGGCTGCACGGCTCTTCTGACGAGCAGTACTCGTTCGAAATCATGAACCAGAAGAACCACAGCAGGAAGGGGGTTCCTGTAGTGGATGAAACCGCACTGCCTGCAGAAAAGGTGCCCGTGTTCTCCGGGTGATTTGCCGAGTTTCCCGCCGCACATCGAGCAGAATGCCGGCGGCAGATAGAATGAAGTGCCATCAGGCGCCAGAGGCAGTGGACCAGCCCCGGGAGAATGCCCTGGAAGATTACCATGAACCCTTTCGATCCTTCTGTTTATGACCCTTCTGACAAAAATACGTGCGTCTCTGATCGCGGTTTCCATGGAGAACCCGGCCGCCAGCAGTGATGCAGCCGCAGCGGCCAGGGTGCAGCCGGTGCCATGCACGTTCTCAGCGGTGATCCGAGAACCGCTGAACCTGGTATGATCATTTTTCGTTACCAGCAAGTCCACAGGATCCCCTGCAAGGTGCCCTCCTTTGACCAGTACCGCTTCCGCGCCCATGCTGATAATAATTCTGCCGGCTTCTATCATATCCTCTGTATTCGAAATTGATGTTCCGGACAGGATCTCCGCTTCGTCGATGTTCGGAGTACAGAGAGTACACAGTGGTACGAGTTGATCTCTCATCAGATCGATCATGCCGCTCCCTACCAGGGAACCCCCTCCTCCCGCTTTGAGAACCGGATCGAGAACGTACGGTATTCCCCTCAGTTCCTCCCTGATGAACAGGGCAAGAGCGGAAGCATTCTCCGTGCTTCCAAGCATCCCGGACTTCACACCTGCTACCGGACCATCATCGCACACAGCTTTGAGCTGTTTCATAAGAACTTCCGGAACCACTGCTTCCCATGATAGAACGTTTCCACTGTTCTGAACGGTAACTGCGGTTACAGCCGGGCATCCATGGAAACCCAGAACCGATGCGGTCTTCAGGTCTGCCGGCAGTCCTGCCCCGCCGCTCGGATCCATTCCGCCTATGAAAAGAATAATGTTATTCAAACGGTAAACCCCTCGTTATTCCTTATCCTTTTTCGGTATCGTGAACTGATCGCTTTCAAAGCGATCACCGCCAAGCCAGATGTCAAATTTGATTCCGTTGCGTGTTCTCGATACATCACAGTGTTTCACCTGCCATCCGAGCAGATTAAGCCGGGAAGCACCAAGCATATCGTGGCCGGTCATGGCACCGTAATAACCTGCCAGCTCAGGCCTTTTCGGGCTGTTCAAAGCATGGTCTACATTTTCGATTTCCTCATCGCTGTGAGGGTTGTCATCGAGGACGGAGAGATGGAGCCCGTCCTCCTCCTGGTGGAGGGAGATGACAAGCCGCTTCGGATTGCTCTCCAACAGGTAATTCGAGAGTTCACCGATCAGATGGAGGATCAATTCTTTTCTTTTCATGATTAGCTGCTTCCGTTAGTGCACTATTTAAAGTCAGAGTTTCTGGACCGGTACCACGCGATAACTGAAACTATGAACGCCGCGGTCAGACCACCTGCAAAACCATTGTTGTAGAGGTTCATCCCGCCCTGCCATGCTCCGGTCTGGTGAACCAGTATCAGGTGAATGAAGCCGGCTGTCAGGCCGGTCAGGATTCCGAATGCCCCGGCAAGCGGCGCAAGGGTAGTACAGAAGATAGCGGCCAGAATCGTGCCCGGTGCCGTGAGTGATTTGCCGAAGATGAGTGTTGCTATGATAACTCCAAGGACGACCGGCCAGGAATTTCTCAGATGTGTACCGAATGCTCCGAAGCCCATGATCGTCAGGAGCCCTCCAATTGTAGGGCCGTTGAGATCCCCGCCAATCAGCAGAATGTAGAGAGAACCGGCAAGCCCGATAAGACCCGCATTAAGCAGAGCCCCCTCCATCGATTCCATATCCATGAAATCCGATGGAAGCCGGCCGGAGTGCTTCTGAATGGCCATCAGGTCCTTCAGGCTCTTCCTGCCGCCAGACAGCAGTCCCGTAAGGATCAGAAAAAGGGATAGAACGGGAACCAGTAATGTCAGTATCAGGGATTCCTCAGTATGCCACAGCATCAGAGTATCGAAGGTGTGCCCTCCCGCCCTCATCAGCGCGGCGGCGAACAGGGCGAAAAATCCGCATGACAGACCCAGATTGTAAAGGTTGTATCCCTGGTGGAAATGCAGCATGGATACGGCAATTGCCGGAAGCAGGAAACCGGTAGCGATCCCGGCGGCCGTTCCAACTGCGATGGCAGACAATCCAGAAAGACCAAGTTCGCACGTGATCAAGCTGACCAGCGGTCCTAAGGCGGTTCCGAACAGGGCGATGATTATGTATTCAGAGAAACTCCTGCCTACCAGTCTTCCGGAGATATATACTCCGATGATTATCGGGATAATATTGACGGGTGTTTTGCCGAACAGGGCAAAACCCATCATCGTGAAAATAGCGGCAAAGGTTGATCCGGACAGCTGAACTTTCGAGATCAGAATAAGTATCAGGCCAATAGCGCCAACCGCGGCTGCATTTATAAAAGAGGCTCCGATGCTGCTGGTTGACATGAAATCACTGATGAGTCTCGCCGGGCTGAACTGCAGGTCCAGAAATCCGGTGAAGGCTTTGCCTGCTCCGTCCGCGGCTATCCCGGTGACAATGAATGAGAACATGATGAATATGAGCAGGAATAGCAGAGTTCTGTTCTGGCCTACTATGGCTGTCTCCTTTTCAGTTGAATATCCCATCTAAGATAACAATACCGGATACTGCTTCGCCACCGTCTAACCCGCACCCTGTATTTGGAATTATGCTTGATGTATATGTGGAACTATACTTGCTGGTCTGTATATTTCGAATACCTGCTCAGCAGGACTTCATCGGACTCGGGGAACTGCCGGTTTTCACGCCCTGAAAGGAAACAATATCGTACCGAGAAATTGCTTTTTCATAACGAGAAGGCTGACACCGTTTCTGCTGCTTCTGTTCATGTCTTCATTCGTGTATGGAGATTTCACTGAACCTTTAGTGGATTCCATATACGTATGCGGAGAATTTCCCGTATCCGAACATAAACTTCTAAGCGGAACCGGGCTTGAAGAAGGGGTATCCCTCCTCCGGATAACGCCGGTACAGGTGAGAGACGGCATCATCGCGAACCTGAACGATATTGGCTACCTTGACGCTGTTGTGACCGTCCAGTGGCCTCTCTGGGATGATGAGACCGATATCGTGAGAATTACAGTCGAAGCCGGGGTAAGAAGTCTTCTCTCCGGTCTCGTTTTCAATGGTGCTGTAGTTTTTTCCGCCGATTCTCTGGCTGCGGTCTATCCGGGAGTCCCGGGTGAGCCCATAATACCCGCAGATACTATTTCCTTCAAGAATGCCATACTCGATCTGTACAATGAAAGAGGTTACATCAATTCATCCATTGGTATTAATCTTCTGGGCATAAGCGAAGTTGATAGTGAAACCGGTTACAGGGCAGTGGAATGCAATATTGATGAGAATGAACAGGTATTCCTCGGCGATATTTCCGTTACCGGACTGGAAACCATCCGGAAAACGGTCATTACAAGAGAAATACTGATCCAGCCCGGTGATTCCCTGAACATGGAACTGCTCAGACAGTCTGTCAGCAATATCTACGGACTTGGCCTGTTCCAGGATGTAAGATTTGCCTACAGCCCGGT
The DNA here is from genome assembly GCA_003644925.1 of Candidatus Fermentibacterota bacterium. GTDB lineage: Bacteria > Fermentibacterota > Fermentibacteria > Fermentibacterales > JCC-6 > Aegiribacteria. The sequence goes on along the minus strand of QNDS01000138.1, from coordinate 1,696 downwards.
CGAGAATGACAGCAGTATAGTGAATCTTGATATTTCTGTAAGTGAAAGCAGATACAAAAGAGTTGATCTGGGTACCGGCTACGTATCTCCGTCGGCTATGTTCGGAAGCGTCACCTGGCTTCATCCCAATATCATGGGGAACAATCAGAGGCTGTCCATCGGCATGTACATGATGGAATACTTCGGTTCAAGGGATGGGCGAATGCTGAAACCTGAGATCGTTTACGAGGAGCCATGGTTCCTGTCAACAAGATGGAAATGGCAGCTGAAACTGGGCTATCTCTACCTTTTCACACCCGGTATCAGGTTGCGAAGTTATTCAATAACGTCCACATTCGCAAGAGACATCACCGATCATCTGAAATTCACTATCGGTTACAGCCTCGAGTACGAGAAGTACAACGAATGGGCGGACAGCAGTTTCACCACTACCGACTGGCGGACAACTTCCAGTATCACATCAACTATTTCGCACGATACAAGAAGTCCCCTGCTTGATCCTCTGCGGGGACACTGGATGATGGTGGGGGGCAAACTGTCAGGAGGGTTTCTCGGCGGCAGTGATTACTACAGTGCCTTCACTGAAGGAAGGCTCTATTTTCCGCTGAATGAAGATTTTATTCTGGCCTCCCGCCTGAAGTTCGGGGGTTCATTTCCCTACGGTGATGATACTACCGTACCTCCGGACGACAGGTTCTACCTTGGAGGAGGAACAACTGTGAGGGGTTATCCATTCAATTCACTGGGCCCGAAGGATGATGAGGGAAACCCCATAGGAGGACGGCTCGAAGTTCTTGGGAATTTCGAGATTCGCGTCAGGATAATCGGACATCTCGGAATTGTTCTGTTTACAGATGCGGGCGGGCTCTGGAACTCATTCGAAGAGGTTGATTTCGAGACGGCAGGCTTTGGTACAGGATTCGGACTCCGTTACCATACACTCTTCGGCCCTGTAAGGCTTGATTATGGTTTCGCGCCCACCTGGAGGAATTCCCTCAAGAGGGGAAAAATATATATCGGGATAGGTCATGCTTTCTAGCGTACCGGGTTTCCAGGAGGTTCTCTCTTGAGCAGAAAGCGCGGGTTTAGCCGCTGGTTCAGGATGATAGTGCTCGGGTTTGTACTGTTTGCGCTCTCACTCTACATTCTCCTGGCCACCGGGTTTCTGGGGGATGTTCCTGGTAACATAATCAGCAGTTTTGTGTCGGATGACAGTGTTACAATCACCTTTCGAGGCTTGCATACTGATATCTTCTGGAGTACTTCTGCAGACACGGTTGTAGTTACTAATATCGAAGGCCTGGTGGTTTCCGCAGCTTCTATTCAGATAGACGGCAATCTTCTTTATTACCTGGTGAACGGTCATGTCGATCAGATACTGGTCGACAGCCTCAGCATACAGCTCGCTCCGGAAACGCCTCTGCCGGATGACGAGCCGATTTCTCTCCTGACCATCCTCGATAATATCGACATGGGCGTAGCAGCCAGCACTGAAAGGATGTCTCTTCGCTACGGCATAATAACTGAATCCGGTTGCATAATTGTTGATTCCATGCATATCAATACTTCAATTGACAGAATTCCCGGAATAGTGCTGAATGTTGATTCCGCCGGAGTCTATCTTCCTGGTTTCGGTAGTATACGCGGATACGGGCTTCTGCGAATGGATGACGGCAATGTCACTACCGATGAATTC
>QNDS01000137.1 GCA_003644925.1 Candidatus Fermentibacterota bacterium | reverse complement strand
GAATACTCGGGGAGGAGCAGGAAGACATCATCAGAAAACAGACCGGTCACGAAAATATCGCTGCCAAGAAAATGTGTTGTAAAACAGAGAACCGGATCACGGTAATGTCCCAGTGGATCGAATGTGCAGGCAACTGCTTCTCCGATATGTAAAGGCTGCCTGCATGTCTGAGGGTTATCCGTCTGAAAGTAACGTACAGTTCCGTCAAGAATGAATGCTACCCAGGAGCCGTCGGGAGTAATAGCGGGAGAGGCCGCATCGCCTTCTATAACGGTTACCTGCCCTTCATTGGGTGTCCATATTATTAGCCTTTCCTCCAGGGCGGCTACAAGCACATCATCTACAGGTGACCAGGCGAGATCGGGGGGGTAGTCATCGTACCCGTTTCCGTACAACTTCGGTAGAAATGCAAAAACAGTCATGATAGTAATACACAGCGCGCTTCTTATCATCATCAACTCCCTTCTTTGGACCGGACGTCATTTGTGACGCTTGTATAACACTGCAAGTATTTCAAGTGAGGTCCGACCCCATCTATACTTGCACATCTCCGTAAGTGCCGCAAGTGACGTCCGGCCCCATCTGTAAATCCGCTTAATTTAGTATGAATTTTCAACACGAAGAGTATGTGTATCTCAAAACAAGCTGTAAAAGTGCTTCTCAACTCCGATTGTTCGATTTGTAACTAGTTATCTGATAATAGTATAATTGTAGCTGTCAGTATGAAGGAATTCTGCTCTTTTAAACCCCTTGACAAACGCGTTTCACCTCTCTATTTCATTGCCTATGCTTTTCATCAAACGGGGCAAATTTGATCAGCTTCTGAAGTCCCTTACTGGGGATTACAAAGTGTACGTTCCTCGCAGTATGGGGGACATTACCGGCTATTCTCTTCTGGGCGAATCAGATACTAATTATGAGATTGGCGAGATCAGGTCATTTGACCCTCTCAAATCATTCTATTTCCTGGGTCGGGAGAAGGTCGCCGAGGATTTCAAGCCGAATATCATTCGGGATGATAAACCTCCGTGCATTGTAGGAGCCAAGGCATGTGACCTGAAAGGTTTCAGAGTTCTTGACTTTGTATTCATAGATGATGAATGCGGTGATCCCACTTACATGAAAGCAAGAGAGAATGGACTGATCATATCCGCTGACTGCACCGGGTCTGGCGAAACATGCTTCTGTACAGCGGTAGATATCAACCCCTGGCCTGAATCCGATTTTGATGTTAACCTGTCTCCAGTCGATGACGGTTTCATAGTTACTACTGGAAGCGATAAAGGCAGCGATCTTATTGAGAGCAATAAGAGCCTTTTCACTCCTTCTACCGAGGCTCAGATCGAGGTTATTCAGCAGAATAGAAACACTGTAAAATCCAGTGTAATTAAGAGTGCCAAGGAGTGTCGGATCCCGGTCTCCGACAGACTCAGACGGGTTATCAAGAAACAGTACGAGTCCAATATCTGGAAAGATGCTTCTGAAGACTGTGTGGAGTGCGGAGCCTGCAATACCATATGTCCTACCTGTCACTGCTTCCTGCTGTACGATCAGAAATCAGATGGCAGGCTTGCAAGGTTCAGAATATGGGATTCATGTATGATACACGATTTCGCGAGAGTGGCCGGCGGAGATAATCCGCGGGACAGATTATGGATGAGGCTCAGAAACAGATTCGATAAGAAATTCAATTATTTCCCTGAAGTCCTCAAAGAGATCGGTTGTACCGGGTGCGGCAGATGCATAGCCGCCTGTCCAGGCAAAATAGACATCAGAGAAGTTCTGGCAAGGCTGGAAGTACGATGAAGAATCCATACAGTTCAATTGAAGCAGAGGTACTTAAGGTCACAACCGAAACACCTTCAATAAAGACATTCCTTCTAAAACCAAAGGAAGAGCTCACTTTCAAACCGGGGCAGTTCATGGAATTTTCGGTTCCCGGATCAGGTGAAGCTCCATTTACTCCATCATCAGATTCACAGATCAAAGACACGATGGAGATAACCATTGTGAAAGTCGGTAAAGTTACCGATGCCATACACGAATTGAAACCCGGTGATACCGTCGGACTGAGAGGCCCTCTTGGTAAGGGATATCCACTCACGAAATTCATAGGCCAGGATGTACTTGTCATCGGTGGCGGTGTGGGTCTTGCCCCGGTCAGGACTCTTATGTACGGCCTTTTCCACATGAGAGATCAGTTTTCAAGGCTTGTCTACAGGGGTGGATGCAGAAATCCCAAGGAATTCCTCTTCCGCAAGGAGCTTGAGAAGTGGATGAAACGGGACGATCTCGATATGAAGCTTACCGTTGACGAGGGTGACGCTTCGTGGAACGGTCCCGTTGGAGTGGTCACAACGATTATGGACGATATCGATGTGAATTTTAATCTGGCGAAAGCTATTGTATGCGGCCCGCCAATAATGATGAAGTTTGCAACATTCAAACTGCAGGAACTCGGAGTGAAGGACAGCAATATCTATCTCTCCATGGAGAAGAACATGTCCTGTGGTTTTGGCAAGTGCGGGCACTGCAGAATAGGTCCCTACTATTGCTGCACGGACGGTCCCGTTTTCACTTACGATATGATCCGGGAATACCCCGGAATCTGGGAGTAGGATACCGATGGAGATGAACAAAACAACATTTGATCAGCTTCACGGTAGAATCGATGCTATTGAGAAGAAGAAAGGCGGGAAGAAGCTTTTCATAGATCTGGATATATGCAATTCAGATCAGTGCGAGGAATGTGTCATAGAATGCAGTTATTTCTATCATCATATTAACAATGGCATTATTTCTCTTATTGAACTTGCAACATATGCGCTTATCTGCAGACAGTGCGAAGAACCGCATTGTGTGAATTCCTGCCCCAGAGACGCTCTTGAGAAAATAGAAGGCGGAGATATGCTTGTAAGGCATATAGCGCTTTGCGTTAACTGCCGTTCCTGCTCCCACGCCTGTCCGTACGGAACCATATATCCTGAAATAGTACCGTACCTGGCTAATATCTGTGACTACTGTGAAGACCGGGGGGATTATACATGCATTCCAACATGCCCGTACGGCGCTCTCTCCTCCGTCAAAGGAAAGATTGAGGGAGATAACATATTTGAACTCGGTAATCGCCTGGTTGTGCACTCCACTCACTGGGACAGGAGCAACGCATGACAATCGTATACCTGATTGTATTCGGTTTTGCGGCTACAGCTATACTGGGTCTTATTACCAGCTGGATTGACAGAAAAGTAACTGCAAGGGTTCAGTACAGGGTTGGTCCTCCATTCCTTCAGCCCGTATACGATTTAGTTAAGCTTCTGGGCAAGGAAACCGTAATACCTGCAGGAGCATCCAAGGTAACTTTCCTTATTGCTCCGGTTATCGGGATCTCCGGTGTGATAGCAGTTGCGACTCTCTTCTGGGTCAATCAGTTCTTTTCCGAGGGTTTCATGGGAGACTGGATTGTAGCGATCTACCTTCTGGCAATTCCCTCACTCAGTATTATTCTCGGTGGATTTGCTTCGAGAAACCCTCTTGCCAGCCTCGGAGCCGCAAGGGAGATGAAGCTTGTTATTGCTTACGAGCTTCCGTTCATTCTTGCGGCGCTTGTCCCGGTTATCAATTCACATTCCATTCGTCTGAGTGTTATCATCGACAGCCAGGCAGGGGGAGTATTTGCCGGCAATATTTCCGGCATACTGGCTCTGATAGTCGCCATTCTATGTGTTCAGGCAAAGCTTGCTCTGGTCCCCTTTGATATCCCCGAAGCCGAGACGGAGATAGTGGAAGGTCCGATAGTGGAATACTCCGGTCCGGGGCTTGCCATATTTAAGCTCATGAAGAATATGCTTTTTTTCACGCTACCTTTCTTTCTTATAATACTTTTCTTCGGCGGATTAAGATTGAATGGAATCAACATTCTCTGGACGATCCTTGAATACGTTGGAATTGTAGCGATAATCACCGTCATCCGTAACACGAACCCCAGGGTACGGATAGATCAGGCGGTAAGGTTTTTCTGGGGTCCGATGACATTGATAGCTATTGTTGCCGTAATACTGGCACTAAAAGGTTTATAGAAGGGTAAGGCTGCAACTGTAATGAGCCTCAAACTGAAAGCACTCCTGAAATCGCCCTGGGTTTTCCATCTTTCCACGGGCAGTTGTAACAACTGTGATATTGAAACACTGGACTGTCTTACTCCCAGGTTCGATATTGAACGTTTTGGTATGCTTCTGGTAGGCAGTATCAAGCATGCGGATGTTCTTCTTGTCAGTGGATCATGCAACAGGATGTCCGTTGAGCGGATGAAAGAGCTTTTCGAGCAGGTTCCGAAACCCTGCCTGGTTGTCGCTATTGGAACCTGTGCAGGATCCAGGGGAATTTTCAAGGACAGTTATAACTGTCCGGTTCCGCTTGACAAGATAATACCTGTCGATGTTTACATACCCGGTTGCCCACCAAAGCCGGAAGCGATTATCGCAGGTGCGGTAAAACTTATTGAGAAAATTGGCGGCACCCTATGATAAGAGAAGAAGTACTTCTGGATTTCACCAGCCGTTTTCATGCGGATATTCTTGATCTGGAGGACAAGTCCAATACCAGGGTATACGTGACTATCACACCCGAGTCTATTGTAAGAATTGGAACTTATCTCTTCAGAAATATCGGCGCCAGGTTCAATATCGCCACAGCCACCGATCTTCCTCCGAAAATCGAGATCCTCTACCATTTTATTGTTGAGGATATTAATCTGCTCATCTCATTGCGGGTATTCCTTGACAGAGAGAAACCTGAGATTGAGTCCCTTGCAAAGGAAATAGAGGCTTTCAACTGGATAGAGAGAGAGATGAGCGAACTTCTTGGCATTACCTTCACCGGTCATCCAGATCCCAGAAGGCTTCTACTGGCGGACAACTGGCCCGAAGGTGTCTGCCCCCTGAGGCAGGATTACGAGGAGTGGGATGAAACAGTCGACAGGACGAGGGGTATATAATGGGTAAAACAATAATACCTATCGGTCCTTATCACCCTCTGCAGGAAGAGCCTGAGTTCTTCACCCTTACCGTTGAGGGCGAGACTGTCGTTGATATCGATGTAAGAATTGGATACAACCACAGGGGCATTGAGAAACTGTCGGAGATGAAAACCTTCGAGAACAGCACTTTCGTCGTTGAGAGAATCTGCGGTATCTGTTCCACAAGCCACCCCTACGCATATACAAGAGCAGTTGAGGATATCTTTCCCATGGAAGTATCCATGAGATCAAAATACATCAGAACAATCATCGCAGAGGGGGAGAGACTTCATTCCCATCTTCTCTGGCTTGGTCTGGCCGGTCATTTCCTGGGTTACAACACAGTTTATATGTGGGCCTGGAAACTCCGCGAGGAAATACTCGATGTCATGGAGATACTCTCCGGCAACAGGAACAATTACGCAATGTTCAAGCCGGGCGGTGTACGCAGGGACATCAATGCTGAAGATATTCCAATCTGCCTGAAGAAGATCGATTCCATTGTTCCTACTCTTGTAATGCTTAAGAAGGCTATTCTGGACGACCCTGTGCTTCACGCCAGGCTCAAGGGTGTCGGCATCCTGAGTTATCAGGAAGCAATTGACTTCAGCGCGCTGGGTCCCACATCCAGAGCCTCCGGAGTAGCACGTGACGTCAGGAAGGATTCCCCCTACGGCGCATACCAGGAGATGGAATGGGACATGATCGTAACCAAGAACGGCGATGTTTTCGATAAAGCTGTTGTTCGCATACTTGAAATGTTCGAAACGATAAAGATACTGAAGCACTGTCTGAATAATCTCCCGGATGGCTCGATAGATGCGAAAATAAAGGATGTTCCTCCCGGTGAGGGAATAGGCCACATAGAGGCTCCGAGAGGTGAGACTTTCCACTACGTAAAAAGCGATGGAACGAACAGACCGCTTCGCCACAAGGTGAGGGCCCCGACATTCATGAACTTTCCCACTTATAAGGCAACCGTTGAGGGACAGACAATTTCAGATGCAACAATAATCCTTGCCGCAATTGATCCCTGCTACTGCTGCACTGAAAGAATAGCTGTTAAAGATGTCAAGGGCAGGATGCTCTACAACGGACAGGATCTGATAAAACTCAGCCGCGAGAAGACCGAGAAGATTAAACAGAGGATGGGGGGCAAATGAGTTTTAATCTGATAATAGACGCCCTTAAGAACCCGAACGGCTTATTCGCCAGTAATCCTTTATCACTTCTCTGTGCGGCCTTTGCTACACTCTTCTTTGTCCTGATAGTTGTTTATTCGCTGAAGCATATGAAAGGTCGCAAAGGTATATGGCGCTACTACATATACACCATTGCGACATTCGTCAGCACCCTCGGTGTGCTTTTTGCAGCCAGTTTCGTAATTCTGCTGATATTCTGGGGATTGCTTGGTCTTCTTCTTTACCTGATGATAGCATTCGGGCGTAAGGAGGGTACTCCGGCGGCTGCCAGGAAGGCACTGGTTATTGTTGGCGCTACAGATGTCCTGCTGCTTTTCGGTATCGTTCTTGTATGGAAAATTACTGCTGGTTCTTCAGGATTGCAGGGTCTTCTTCATATGCCGATAATGGCTATGGGCATACCACTATCAGGAACGGCATCGATTATTGCTTACCTATGTTTCGCTTCGGCGGCATTTGCCAAAGCCGGAGCAATGCCCTTCCATACATGGGTTCCCGATACCGCGGAGAATGCTCCAACTCCGGTAACTGCTTTTCTCCCGGCTTCACTGGACAAACTCCTCGGGATCTATTTACTTGCACGAGTTACCCTTGATGTTTTCCAGATGACCCCGACAATGAACACGATACTGATGGCAATTGGAAGCATTACTATTGTTGCGGCAGTGATGATGGCCCTTATCCAGCATGATTTAAAGAGATTGCTTGGTTATCATGCTGTAAGTCAGGTTGGATATATGGTCCTGGGTATTGGTACGGGAAATCCTATCGGAATAGCCGGTGGTCTTTTCCATATGTTCAACCACTCCATCTACAAATCGTGTCTTTTCCTGGCGGGAGGAGCTGCAGAAAGGAAAGCCGGTACTGGCAATCTGGCAAAAATGGGTGGACTGGTTAAAGCGATTCCCCTCGTATTTGTGACATTCCTGATTGCTTCTCTGGCAATTTCAGGAGTGCCCCCGATGAATGGGTTCGCTTCGAAATGGCTTGTTTATCAGGGTGTTATTGCATCTGGTGATTCGTTATGGGTTCTCTGGCTTATAGCTGCCATGCTGGGCAGCGCCCTGACTCTTGCCAGTTTCATGAAACTTATCCATGCAGTCTTCCTTGGGCAGCCTTCCGAAGGCGTGAAGAAAATTCTTGCTGACAAGAAAGAAAAGGGTACAGGCTTATCAACCGCTATCCCTCTTGTCGTCCTATCCGCTCTTTGTGTTGGAATCGGAGTTTTCGCCTGGAAGATTCCGTTTGCTCAACTGTTCAGTCCTGAAGTAAGAGGTCCGATTGATTCTCCAGGTATCTGGCAATCCGGAACTGCGACGCTTATGCTCATTGCAGGGCTGGTGATCGGTTATCTCATATATCTGGCTGGAACCTTGAAGAAAGCAAGAGTAGTGGCACCTTTTGTGGGTGGTGAAACTCTGGAAGATAATCCGGAGATGAGAGTATCCGGAGTGAATTTCTACAAGACCATCATGGAGCTGGGGCTGCTTAAAGGTAT
>QNDS01000136.1 GCA_003644925.1 Candidatus Fermentibacterota bacterium | reverse complement strand
TTTCCACGGGCAGCCCGTAGCCTTTGCCGCGGATCACCTATCACTTTCCGTGGCTGAGCTGGCTGATATTTCCGAAAGACGGATCGAGAGGCTGCTAAACCCGGATCTTAGCGGATTGCCGGCTTTTCTTTCGCCCGATCCGGGAATTAACTCCGGTTTCATGATAGCCCAGTACACCGCCGCTTCCCTCGTAAGTGAAAACAAGGTTCTGGCCCATCCTGCCAGTGTGGACAGCATCCCTGTGAGCGGCTCACAGGAGGATCATGTATCCATGGGCACTACAGCTGCCTACCAGGCTTTGAGCGTAGTTGAGAACTCAACCTATGTAATAGCTACCGAGCTTGTATGCGCCGCCCAGGCTGCGGAGTTCATCCACAGAGGCAAGCACGGGCGCGGGACATGCAGGATATATAAAGCTATCCGCGAAAAGGTTGAGCCGCTCGGGGAAGACAGGCAGTTCGTCGAAGATATCGAAGCTGTTGCTGAAATGGTTTCGTCCGGCGTATTCAGCGATATACTGAATTTAATTAGGGACGGAGGTAATTAGAAAATCTAATTACCTCCGTCCCTAATATTTTACGCTTCGTAAAGACCGGGAGCGCGGGAAGGTGAGCTGCTGCCATCACCCATATCGAAGCCTGATTCCTCAAGATCCCTCTCTATTTTCTCCGGATCCTCTCCTGCTTCCAGCCTTGTCAGTGCTTCGTTGACTTCGGGTCCCAGATCCTCTCCCATTTCATCTGCCATACGGCGGATAGCACTGGCCATAGCTTTCGGATCTTCAGTATCAAGCCCGGCCAGAGATGGATCGTCGGCCATATCCTCGATCGAGGATGAGCCGCTTTTTACAGAGAAAGTACTCATGACCTTCTCCATTCTGTCAGCTTTTCCGCATTCGGGGCAGACCGGAGCTGTGCTGCCCGAAGGATTCCTTACGAGGAATTGAAATATCGTGTTGCATCGCCTGCAGAGATATTCATAGATGGGCATTATCCGCTCCCTTTAAGTATTCCGTGATGCTCAAGAAAGAGCCTGTGAATCCTGCTGTCCGGGGTTAATTCCGGATGGAACGATGAGAGCCAGAGATTGTTCTGTCTGAGAAGGACTGGGCCGTCTTCAACACTGCTGAGAACTTCAACACTGCCTGAGAGAGGCAGCAGGAGGGGGGCTCTGATGAAAACCCCTATGAAAGGTTCGCAGAGGCCGGTTACATCGATGGATTCTACAAAGCTGCTTGTCTGACGGCCGAAATAATTCCTCACAGCTTTCACATCGGCAAGCCCAAGGCTGCTCTGCTTAACTTCATGCTCCTTCTCATCTATCTCCTTTGAAAGAAGCACAGCACCCGCACACGTACCGAATATGGGGAATCCAGCCTCTCCCATTGCCATGAGAGGGCGGGTAAGTTCCCATCTGTTCATGAGTGAGATAAGGGTTGTCGATTCTCCGCCCGGAAGAATAATTGCAGAGATGGATTCCAGTTCATCCGGAGTTCGAACCTCATTAACATCGCACCCCAGTTCCGTGAGGATCGAGATATGTTCCGCTACACCGCCCTGAAGGGCAAGAACCCCTACTGTAGGCAAGATTTACCAGCCCCTGTTAGCCATTCGTTCTTCATCCGGAAGCGTGGAAATGTTTATTCCCACCATAGCTTCTCCAAGGTTTCTGGATACTTCAGCGAGCACTTCAGGTGAATCGAATCTGCTTACCGCTTCAACTATGGCTCTTGCCCGCTTCTGGGGATTACCGCTTTTGAATATCCCGCTGCCGACAAAAACCCCATCCAGACCAAGCTGCATCATCAATGCCGCATCTGCGGGAGTAGCTATTCCTCCAGCCGCGAAGTTTACAACCGGAAGACACCCGTTTTCATGAACGTATTTTACGAGGTCATAAGGAGCACCCATTTCCTTGGCGATTGTCATCAATTCCTCAATCGGGGTAACCCTGAGTTTCCTGATGGCTCCAAGTACTGCCCTGGCATGTCTGACAGCCTCTACTACGTTACCTGTACCCGCTTCTCCCTTTGTGCGGATCATCGCGGCGCCTTCGGCGATCCTTCTTAACGCTTCTCCCAAGTTGGTGGCTCCGCATACAAACGGTACACTGAAATCGTGTTTGTTGACATGGTTTTTCTCATCGGCTGGTGTGAGTACCTCGGATTCATCGATGTAATCGATCTGCATTGCTTGAAGGATCTGGGCTTCTACGAAGTGTCCTATCCTGCATTTAGCCATGACAGGAATGTTAACCTCTTCCTGGATGCCTTTTATCATGTCAGGGTCGGACATTCTGGCAACACCGCCCTGGCTTCGAATGTCGGAGGGAACTCTTTCCAGAGCCATCACGGCCACTGCTCCCGCTTCCTGTGCGATCCGGGCATGTTCCGGAGTGACAACATCCATTATCACTCCGCCTTTGAGCATCTGTGCCAGTCCACTTTTTGCTTCCCAGGTTCCTTCTTTTCTTGTGTTTTTCATAGAATTTCCTCTTCTGTGAACATTTTAAATAAATTCATTTCGTAATGCCGCCACAGAGAATCAGCGATAAGAAGCTCATTCTCAAGTTCGATGCACACGGAGTGATCGGGAACAACCGTTTCATGATAGGTTCGCTGTATATCAGAAAAAACTCTCAGGTATGCAGCTGAAGCATCAAGGTAGGATAACCATGCCTCTGCGATGCTGTCCGGGAATACCGCTGCAAGGGTTTCCGCTTCACAGATTGCCCCGTCAGCCCTTATCCAGGCAAGATCCAGAACCCACAGTCTTACAGGTGTATCCGGATAGACTGGGCACTCGGGCACAGCTTCGAGATATGCGTCCATAAGACCGGAGATCTCACGGTCGAAGTTCACAATGAACTGCATGATCGCAGGTTCGGGAATCATGGTCTGATCAGCATACATTTCAACTGGCAGAAGCCCGAGAACGAGAATAGACAATATTGTTTTCATAGTAATGCAAATATAGGGATTTTGCGCACTATCGTACCAATACTTGTATAGGGTCTTTCCAGATCGATAGGGTAGTTGTAGATTAAAGATATATGAAATAAGTTGCACCAGACAGCAGGCGCCTGGTGAACTCATATAAATGGGATTCGATCCATTACTGAAAGTGAGTTCCACTTTGAAGACAGTACTGTCTGTTCTGTTGATCATATCGGTATCCTATGGAGAGATATGTTCCGATCTCCAGACGATCGGAGTGCCCGCGCATTCAGCATATCTGCAGGACAGCATGCTTGTGGTTTCCATGTCAGGTTCACTGGCCGAGGGTGATTCCCTCCTGAAACATTACGGAGGCATCTTCTTTGTGGCGGTCGACAGTATCGTAGCCGGCTGGGATGTTTTCGGAATCGCGGTTGAACTGGATGAGGCCACTCTGGTTTTTCGAACGTGTGATATGATTGAGCTGTTCGAATGGATATCAGAAAGCAGTGATGATGAGGCAATAGCTGAATGGGTGCTTAACCATACCAGAGTAGTCAGGGATACGGAATCAGATCAACCCTAGCATCGCAGGCTAAAGACCACCCTTACCAAAAAACATTACAGGAAAAGTTTTCAGAATCAGTCTTATATTGATGCTGTCCGTTCTGGAGAGAACGTAAACGAAATCCAGGAACTGGGATTTCTCAAAACCGAGCCTGCTTCTGCCGTAGACCTGCCATATTCCTGTCAGACCGGGCTTTACAGTGAATCGCTGCCTCAGCCACTCACTTGTATAATAATCCAGCTCATAATCGATGCATGGCCTTGGCCCCACAATTCTCATGTCACCTCTGAGTACGTTCAGTATCTGGGGCAGCTCATCCAGCGATGTCTTTCTGATGATCTTTCCAACTGAAGTTACCGCTTTGGCACTGACGGTCTTGAATACTTCTCCGTTTTCTGATTTTACCGCCGCATCTCCATTTACATATTTCATGAAGTACTTCTTATGAATACTCTGACTATCATCGGCACTGATCCGCATTGACCTGAATTTGAAGAAACTGAAGGGTTTTTTCCTGTAACCGATCCTTGTCTGCTTGTACAATACCCCACCCCGGCTTGAAATAGCTATCACAGGAACTATGACAGCGATAACCGGCAGGAAAAGAAGCAGACCGGCAAGGGCGATGAGGATATCACTCAGCCGCCAGAGTACGTTGGATATTCTGGAGTACTCCCTGCTGAAGAATGTAAGGGCGCCGTAACCATCAATAGTCATCCAGGGATCATAGTAACCAAGCTCAAGAAACCTCTTGGAGTATATTGAAAAGGGGATACCTGCGCGCCTCGTCAGTAATGAGAAACGGGCTATGAAATCGAAGTTCTCCTCATCAAACACCATGCTGAGTTCAGATGCATTCTCATTTTCAAGGACCTCTATGCACCTGGCGTACCTTTCATCAGGATCATCAGGCATTGATTCGGAATTGGTTTTCAGGTCAAGAATGGACCTGTAAACAGGTGATTTCAGCATTGTCGCCCTTATCTTCCCGCAAACAGCCTTCTCACCGAATATTACCAGGGATATCTTCCCGAATCTCAGGACCCTCAATATCCAGGGGAATATCAGTGGTACGATCAGCAATCTGGTTATTGTGGTCATAGCAAGCCAGAGCAGCATTATAAAAAACACAGCCAGCCTGCTGCAGATGAATATCCCTGTAGGAAAATGAGTAACGAAAAGGACGAAGATGAACAATACTGAAATCGTTATTATCATTCTGATGGTTCTGAAGATATTCATCGACTTATTCATGGTTGTTCTGACAACATAGAGGTTGTCCACCATCATTAGCATGATCTGGGCTATCGCAAGGAATATCCATGTTCCGGCTATAGCAGAGTGTGGAGCTGAAGCAGTGTTAATGGAACCGAAGCGCAACTGGATCGCAAGAAAGATTGCCAGCAGAAGTGTCAGAAAATCGCACGTAAGAAGTGTAAAAAAGTAAAGCCTGTTCAGCTGAAAGCTTCGTCTAAGGGACAAATCAGCCCTTCTGTGAGAAATACGATTTTACCGCCTCGGTAACGATGATCTGCTGATCCTGAGTAAGATCGGGAAACATCGGCAGTGTGAGGTTGCAGGAGCTGTTCCATTCCGATACAGGGAAATCCCCCGCCTTGTATCCGAGGTATGCGTATGCCTTCTGGGTATGAAGGGGAAGGGGGTAATGAAGCCCGGAAGCGACATCGCCATTGGAAAGGAACTCTCTCAGGCTGTCCCGTTCCGGTGTATGCATGGCATAGAGATGATAAACATGCCTTACATCCCCATCCTCATGGGGAAGTACAAGTGGAAGCCCGGAAAGGAGTTCATTGTACCTTTTTGCCGCATCTCTTCTTCTGTCGTTCCATTGTGAGATGTATCTGGATTTTACACCGAGTACCGCCCCCTGAAATGCGGACATTCTGTAATTGTGCCCGATGAAATCGTAGATGTACTTCTCTCTCGAGCCGTGGTCCCGCAGCGTCCTGACCCTTCGGGCGATATCTTCGGAATTCGTGGTTACTGCGCCCCCTTCACCGAATGCGCCAAGGTTCTTCCCGGGGTAGAAACTGAATGCGGCTGCGGTGCCGAAACTTCCCGCAGGTCTTCCATTCCTTGAGGCATTCACGGATTGGCAGGCATCTTCAAAAAGCAGAAGACCGTAACGTTCTGAGATCTTCTCAAGTTCGGGCAGTGCCGCAGGCTGTCCGTAAAGGTCTACAGCCAGAATTCCCCTGATCCGGGCACCTGTTTTCGGGTCAACGGGAGTGCCGTCTGCTGAACAGGATTCAAGAAAACTCTTGACCTTTTCGGGTGAGAGGTTAAGAGTATCCTTATCCACATCCACAAAAACCGGGACATGACCGGCCAGCACAATACCCTCCACTGAGGCCGTGAAGGTATTCGGAGGAACGATGATGCCGCTGCCTGGCTGCAGGTCAGCGGCCCATATCATGATGTGCACCGCAGCTGTTCCGCTTGAAACTGCTACGCAGTACTTCGTTCCGGCTATTTCAGCGAACTTCTCTTCGAATGCGGCAACCTTCGGGCCGAGAACGTAATAACATGTATCAAGCACTTCTGTGAGTTCACTTCCGATTTCGTCCTTTATCTGATTGTATTGCGTTTTAAGATCAAGGAATGGTACTGACATCTATGTTACCTCCATATGGAATTGAGTACTATTTTATTCTCGGGTAATCTAATACTCTAACCTTGTTCAGTCATCATCAGAAGGATAGATTTGCCTGATGAGAGCAATAACACATATTTCTGCAAGTACCGCTGCTGCTATTATCACCAGCGTGGTTGCTGAACCTGCTGCAGCCGCAGGGATACTTCTTTTCGGCGGTTTTCTGGATGTGGATCATATAGGGCACTTCGTCGCTGCCGGACTGCCCCCTGACCCACTCGTTTTTTTTCACAGCATTTTCCGAAACGAAAAGCAGCTGGAGGATAGATACTCGATAAAGCGCAGCATTCCGTCAAACTGGATATTCCCTGCGCTTCATTCTATTGAATTTGCGTTTCTGGTGAGCGGAATGGGTGCAATACTGGGCTCGCAGCTGCTGCTGTGGGGCGGAGCAGGAGTTATTCTCCACCTGCTGATGGACATTAAGTGCTACCCATGCAGTCCGGAATTCTTCTCGACTATCTGGCGGATTTCACACAAAAAGCTATTACTCCAGGCATGGGTTGAACAGAGATCGAAAGTTCGCTTGTAAATTTCTATTTAGTCAGTATCCAGTTGGAATATCCCCCAATTTTTCTTCCGATGAACCGTTCAAGAGCGGAGTGTATCCTGCACCACAGCTGAAGGTGTTCATGATCGGGCGGATTATCCGGGTCGGAGTAATCCTCCGCCTGCCAGTCTTTGCTTTCTATCCGTGACCTCATAACTGCCGGATGTGTTTCGCGAAGCAGAGGTATTCTATCAAGAGGACCGTAATCCCATGGTTTACCGGAATCGGAATGCTTTTTTGCAATCCATTCATCGTCATGATAAAAACCATCCATTACTATCGTCTTTTTTCTCATTACCTCCGGATGGCGAACCCATCCGTAGTGGTAGATCCTGGCGCCGCAGTCGGCAACGCGAAGTTTCCTGCCGTCTATCCTGAAGCTCTGCGCGTCTTTCCAGCTCCTTATATTCCTGCCGTTCTTTATTACACGAATTTCCCTGTCGTACCAGTTGTGCCCCCTGTGGACCCTGCTGTAGCTGCCCCAGAGGTGATTGTAGTGGAAGAGAAGCCCGTCAACATCATCCCTGGAGTCGTACTTCTCCATGGCCCCGACAATCAGGCGAAAATCATCCTCATGTATCACTTCATCAGCCTGAAGGTATAGGCACCATGGATATCTGCATTGCTCAAGAGCAATATTTGTCTGGTCGGCAATTGTTGCGCCGTCTACGAATCTGTCGGGATTCCAGTTGGTTTCGATTATCCTGATCTTCGGGTCGTCGATGCTTCTGATGACCTCGAGGGTGTTATCGGTACAGTCTCCAACATTGACTATGTACTCATCGACTATCGCTAGAGCTGACCTGATGGATTCCTCTATGGGGTAATCGAGACGGATGCCGTCGCGTACAAATGAGAATCCCGATATTCTGATCTTCTTTTCCAGAATCTTCCCCCGCCTGGCTATGGCTGGTTAGAAAGCGCTTTTAATACCGGCCCATGTGCCGGACTGCAGCTCCATGGAACTTCCATATGCGGTAACAACCATACTGTGTATCTTCCAGTTAACGCTCGCCCATT
>QNDS01000135.1 GCA_003644925.1 Candidatus Fermentibacterota bacterium | reverse complement strand
GGGATTCTATCGATTTCCCGGAAGGAGAACGTTCCTGTTGCCGTTGACCCGAAGTTCGTGAACTTCTTCGAGTTTCGCGGATGTACTCTTTTCAAGCCAAACAGACTGGAAACATCCCTTGCACTTGGAATGGAAATTAAGACTGTTGATGATGCGATTGAAGCCGGTAATCAGCTTCTTGACAGGCTTTCTGCTCATTCTGTTCTTATAACTCTCGGTGGAGACGGGAGCGTACTCTGCAGGAAAGATTCAGAGCCGTTCTTCAGACCTGCCGCTGCAAGACATGTCTTCGATGTCTCAGGTGCCGGTGATACGGTTATTGCCGTTATGGCTCTCTCTATTGCCGCCGGTCTGCCTCTTGATGATGGTGTCAGAGTATCGAGCTTCGCTGCTGCGGCAACATGCGCAGAACCCGGAGTATATGCGGTCACACCATCGGACATCCTCAAGGAGGTGAAGCGTTATTCAAGAAGGAAGGATACTTGCCAGAACTGAAGCGGAAGAACTTAGCAGAAAGCTCCGCGCAGAGGGCTGTACAATCGTTTTTACCAACGGCTGCTTTGATATCCTGCATCCGGGTCATGTACACATTTTAAGAACAGCACGATCATTTGGTGGTCAATTGTTTGTAGGTGTCAATACTGATGCCTCCGTAACCAGGCTCAAGGGCAGCGGCAGACCTGTTGTCGATCTGCAGGCTCGTATGGCGCTTCTGGCGGAACTCCGATCGGTGGATTTTGTGGTTCCTTTCGACGAGGACACACCTCTTAAGCTGATAGAAGAGATAAAACCGGACGTTCTTGTAAAGGGAGGGGATTACGAAGCAGGATCTGTCGTGGGGGCGGATGCTGTCATCTCCGGCGGAGGCCGGGTTGAAATAGTTTCTCTCCTCAAGGAGTTCTCAACTACCGGAATAATCGATGCTCTCAATAGTCTTGAGTAAGGCCACCTTGACCTCAACCCTCCGCTGGAGTAGAAAAGGCACATTCTCAGGAAAGTTATAATACGATAATATCGCTGTTATTCAATATAAAGGAGTGTAAATGACTGTTTCCCAGATAGTATTCCGGTACCTGGGACTCTTTGTGGTAGCCCTGACCGGCCTTGTGGCTCTTCACAGATTCAGAAGTCTGAAAAGGGAACCGAGTGGGAATGACAGGATGATTCACCTTGCCGGTCTTATCCATTCCGGCGCCATGACCTACCTGAAAACGCAGTACCGTATCCTGTTGATATTCGTTGCTTTTATTACACTTGCCCTTTTCTTCGGTATTGATTCTGGAACCGCGATCGCATTCGTATTCGGTGCCGGATTCAGCATGATAGCCGGTTACATAGGTATGAACGCTGCAACGATAGGTAATGTCAGAACCACGGATGCAGCAAGGACAAGCCTTTCAAAAGCCCTGTCAGTAGCCTTCAAGAGCGGAAGCGTAATGGGGCTGGCAGTGGCGACGCTGGGGCTCCTTGGAGTATCGATATTCTACCTTCTTTACAGCAACATCATTCCTGCAAAGGAATTCCTTGAATCGATACTGGGCGCCATATCGCTTGAGAATATCGCAGGCTTCGGTATGGGCGCCAGCTCTATAGCTCTTTTTGCCAGGGTGGGCGGAGGCATCTTCACCAAGAGCGCTGATGTGGGAGCCGATCTCGTCGGGAAACTCGAAGCCGGGATACCGGAGGATGATCCCCGTAATCCTGCGGTTATCGCCGATAATGTGGGTGATAATGTAGGGGATGTTGCCGGAATGGGCGCTGATCTTTTTGAATCTTACGTCGGCAGCATAATTGCGGCAATAGTACTGGCCCTGGGATTCGGTCTGGCGGGTATTCCCGCCGGTTTGATTCCTGCGGGGTCCGGCGCCACCATACAGACCCTGATCGCGTTACCTATCGTCCTGGCAGCTCTGGGGACACTCGCCAGTATTGCCGGGGTTCTTTCGGTTAAGCTGCTCAGCCGGAAAGGCAGCCCCGCTACGGTTCTCCGGAATTCAACTTTCATAAGCACAGGCCTTTCGATAGTGCTGGCTTTAGGAGCGATACTACTCTTTGAGGTCAGCATCGGTATTTTCTGGGCTCTTATCTGCGGTGTTGTTTCGGGAACTGCTATAGGCCTGATCACGGAATATTACACAAGCCGAGGACCCGTCATGAGAATAGCCAGGAGCACTAAAACGGGTCCTGCAACCTGCATAATAGAGGGAATAGCTGTTGGTATGGAATCAACCATTTTCCCGATACTGTTCATTGCGGCGGCGATTATGGTCAGCCATCACTTTGCCGGTCTGTACGGAATTGCTCTGGCTGCCCTTGGTATGCTGATGAACGTTGGAATGACAATGTCTGTTGATGCCTATGGCCCCGTGGCCGACAACGCCGGCGGTATAGCTGAAATGGCCGAGCTTCCGGGTGAAGTACGGAAGAAGACCGATAAGCTTGATTCTCTCGGTAATACGACTGCGGCAATGGGCAAGGGTTTTGCGATCGGTTCGGCAGCCCTTACAGCCCTTGCTCTGTTCAGCGCTTACGCCGCTTCAACCGGACTGCAGACTATCGATCTCCTGAAATCGAATGTTGTAGCCGGTCTCCTGTTCGGAGCCCTGCTGCCGTACATTTTCGCCTCGATGACCCTCCGGGCCGTGGGCCGGACCGCCATGGATATGGTTGAAGAAGTGCGCAGGCAGTTCCGCGATATCAAAGGTCTCATGGAGAAGGAAGCTGAGCCCGATACTCAGAAGTGTGTGGAAATAGCCACAGAGGGCGCGCTCAAGGAAATGATACTGCCGGGTGTCCTGGCCATCGCTATTCCTGTTGTGATTTTCTTCGCATTCGGAGACAAAGGTGCTGAAACCCTCGGCGGAGTTCTTGCGGGCGCCATCGTATCCGGTGTTCTTCTTGCTGTTTTCATGTCCAATGCAGGCGGTGCGTGGGATAATGCAAAGAAGTATATCGAAGAGGGCAACCTTGGAGGAAAAGGTTCGAGTCAGCATGCGGCAGCTGTTATAGGGGATACTGTAGGCGACCCCTTTAAAGACACCAGCGGTCCTTCGCTTAATATTCTGATCAAACTTATGACAATGGTATCCCTTGTAATTTCACAGATAAAATGACCGGAGGAGAAAAAATGACTGAGAATGTGCTTGAATTCAACGATGAGAACGTAAAAGCCGAAATAGAAAAGATACGTCCTGTTCTGCAGAGGGACGGCGGAGATATCGCATTCGTAGGTATCGAGGATAAAGTTGTTAAAGTAAAGCTTCAGGGCGCATGCTCGGGCTGTGCTATGGCTACCGTAACCCTTCAGTGGACAGTTGAACGAAATCTGAAAGCAGTTTTCCCTGAGATAGAGAAGGTTGAAAACGTTCAGTAAAGGATCAGATGATGCAGCCGCTCGAAGGGCTGTAATTGAATCCCTGACCAGTGGAACCGAGAATTTGAACCTTCAGGGAAGGGACAGGGCTTTCGCCCTGAAGCTTCTGAGGGAGACAACAGTATGGCGGGCCAGGCTCGACAGAGCCCTGGCCCGCTTCTCTTCAAAGCCTCTTGATGACCTCGACAGAGAAGTTCTCGCTGCCCTGAGGATTGGAGCGGCGCAGCTGCTCATACTTCATACACCTCCGCATGCCGCCGTTTCCGCCACCGTAAGTGCTCTTTCGGGCCATAGAGCATCAGGCCTTGTGAATGCGGTTCTCAGAAGGCTGGCCAGGGAGGGAGAACCGGATTTACTCGGGGCTCCTCTGCATGAGGCCTGGTCCCATCCTGAATCACTCGTCGCAAGATGGGTTTCAAGGTTTGGAAAAGAGAAGACCGCGAAACTACTGGAATGGAACAACAGTGTGCCCGGTATCGGGGGCTGTCATCCTGACAGAGAGAGCAATCTCGAATCGGGTCTGTACCTCGATGATTACAGGATCATCGAGAGAACCGGAGAGAATCCGCTTCTTTCAATATCCGGTAACGTTTATCTGCAGGATGAAGCAGCCGCGATTACCGGGAAAGCTGCTGCGGAGCTTGCCGCCGGTGGGTCCGTTCTTGAGATAGCGGCGGCTCCTGGCGGTAAGACACACCATCTTCAGGCAGCCGCGAAATTTGTTATTTCTGCCGATTCGTCCTTCTCAAGAATGCACAGATGGCGGGAGAACAGTTCAAGACTCCGGTGGAGCAACAGCATTCCGGTTGTTGCCGACGGAAGGATGCCATCATTCAGAAGCGCTTTTGACATGGTCTTCATTGATGCCCCGTGCACGAATACCGGAGTATACAGAAGGCGCTCCGATGCAAGGTGGAAATGGTCCGATGAGTATCTTAAGAGTGCAGTCCGTCTGCAGAGGGAGCTTCTTCTTTCCGCATGCGAACTTGTTGTTCCCGGTGGTATTCTGATATACTCAACGTGCAGCCTTGAGGATGAGGAAAACCGTCTGCAGGTCGAAATGTTCGAAAGAAGCAGGGATAACTTCCAGAGGATCAGCCTTCCCGGACCCGCTGAGCTTGTCACGGACGGTATGATTTGCATATTCCCCTTTGACCACACAGTAGACGGTATGTTTGCCGCAGCATGGAAGAGGGACCAGTGAAACCAGTTTTCAGATATAGTATTCTGGCATTATCTGCCGCGATACTTGCCTTTATTGCCGGTACGATTCTGGCACCCTCCATTTTTCGGACCCCCCGGTTCATCTCATCGATAGGAGCGGCTTCAGCACCTGTAACGGTTCCCGATGTCACAGGTCTGTCAAGACAGGACGCCCAGCGCTCCATAGAATCGGCGAGCCTGATCCTTGCCGGTCAGTGGTCTGAATACGGTCCGATGGAATCCATGGGAAGCGTGATAAGGCAGGACCCGCCTCCCGGAGCGATGACTCCGAGGGGAGCGCCGGTGAATATTTTCTGGAATATCGGCCCGCTGTACAGACCTTACCACCCCGATTCACTGGTGGGTCTTTACGCCGTGCAGGCCGAGGAGGAAATTGCCGACTGGCAGCTGTACTCCATAGGTAGAAGCTGGGTGCCGCACCCTTCCGTTCCGGAGGGAATGGTTATAGGGGTTTGCCCCAGGCAGTATGACAGTCTTTCGGTTACAACTCCGGTAAGGCTTCTTGTATCAACAGGATGGGATGGTATCCCGCGCTTTGTGGGACTATCGGTTGCAAATGCACGGCAGGTCGCTGCGAACAGTAACCTCATTCCGGTGATCGAGGAGAGGGTGACCGGTGATATCCTTCAGGATGGAATGATCATCGAACAGATGATTCCCGCAGGTTCGCGGTATACTCCCGGTGATTCCATTAAACTGGTGGTTGGAAAAATAGACAATGAATGGGGGAACTGGTGATGGGGAAAGTCATGATAGCCCCTTCAGTTCTGGGCTGTGATCAGGGAAACATCGCGGAGGAGGCCATGGCCCTTCAGATGGCCGGAGCCGATATGATCCACCTTGATGTTATGGATGGAGTGTTCGTACCTGTTCTGACAACGGGAGCCGGCGTCGCGGCATCTATTACCCGTCGCATTGACATACCGGTCGACGCGCACCTAATGGTTCAAAATCCCTCCAATCTTATAAAAGCCTTTGCGGATGCGGGATGCGCTTACATTACAGTACACGCTGAGGTCACTTCGCACCTTGACAGACTGCTTCAGCAGATAAGGCTTGCAGGTTCAAAGGCGGGTGTGGCAGTGAACCCCTCAACACCTGTTGATTTTCTCAGGTGGGTTGCGCCTGCTGTGGACCTTGTACTTATCATGACGGTCAATCCCGGTTACGGTGGTCAGAAACATCTCGGGTACGTGCACGATAAGATTCCGGAAACAAGACGAATTCTTGACAGTAACGGCGGAGCCGGAGCCCTGATATCGGTTGATGGCGGGGTCACCGACGCAAATGCAGGAAAGCTCATATCCGCTGGAGCTGATATTCTTGTATCGGGTTCCTTCATAACCGGTTCGGGTGATCCTGCTGCTGCCATTGCAAAGCTCAGATGAAAAGCCTTGCCGTCATAATTCTGATTCTTTCATTCCTGTCCGCATGCACCACCCGCGAAAGCACACAGCTGATGGATCAGGAAGAAATAGACAGAATAAGGTTAGAGCTGAATACCCGGACCTGCCTGACCCGCATCGATTCCCTCGCTTTCGAAATCGACGGTATTCTGTATTATGCTGCTATTGCCGAAGATAACAGACCACTTGCAGAGCTGCTGCCAGAGGAGCTGCCTGTATGTCCCGTTTCAGGTCTGGAATACATCATCTCCGAAAACGAATTGGAGATCACTATCACATGCCCGTCCGGGCACGGATCGATGAATGTAGAAAAATAGGCTTTGTACTATTCCGTTAAATAGTGTATAGTTGCATGCTCTGCAGACTGCTTTATAAAGCGGATCAGAGAAAACGGTTAAGGAATTGTGGAGGAACAATTTGTTTGAAAATCTGACAGACAGACTCTCCGATGCTTTCAGGAAACTGACAGGCAGGGGAGTACTCTCGGAATCTGATGTTAAACAGGCCATGAGGCAGGTGCGCCGTGCACTGCTTGAAGCCGATGTTAACTTCAAGGTTGCCAAGCAGTTTGTCAGTGATGTTACTTTAAAGGCCACAGGTGAGAATGTCCTTAGGAGTCTCACCCCGGGGAAACAGGTCATCAAGATAGTTAACGATGAGATTACTGCGCTGCTGGGGACAGAAAGATCACCCCTTCAGCTCTCCGGAAAACCTCCCCTGGTCTATCTCCTGATAGGTCTTCAGGGCTCGGGCAAGACCACAACAGCAGCGGGGCTCGCCTGGTGGCTGGCGGAGAAAAGTGGCAAGAGGGTTCTTCTTGCTGCCTGTGACCTTCAGAGACCTGCAGCAATTGACCAGCTCGAGAAACTCTCAGCTGCCGCGGGTGCAGGATTCTACTGCCACAGGGATGAAAAGGATCCGGCTGCGGTCCTCAAAGGCGCCATTAAAGAAGCGCGGCTGAAGAGTTTCGATATAGTGATATGCGATACAGCAGGCAGGCTTCATCTGGACGGTGACCTTATGAGTGAGCTCGAGAATATCAGCAGGGTTGCGCAGGCGTCCGAAACGCTTCTTGTGCTCGATGGCCTGTCTGGTCAGGACGCTGTTAACGTTGCTCTGGAATTCCAGGAGAGAATCGGATTTACCGGTTCTGTTATCACCAAGATGGATGGAGATTCGAGGGGCGGCGCCGCACTTTCGTTCAGGGCTGTAACGGGCAAACCGATTAAATTCCTTGGAACAGGAGAAGGTGTAGACGGTCTGGAGCCGATGGATCCGCAGCGGCTTGCAGGAAGAATTCTTGGAATGGGCGATGTTGTCGGACTGGTCGAGAAAGCTCAGGAGATGTTCGATATCAAAGAAGCGCAGAAACTGGAGAAGAAACTCGTCTCCAATTCCTTCACGCTGGAGGATTTTGCGGGTGAACTGAAACGCATCCGGAAAATGGGTTCTCTCACGGACCTGCTGGAAATGCTTCCAAAGAGTATGAAGCCTTCAGGAATGGATATTGACGAATCTCAATTCACAAGGATGTCTGCTATTATGAGTTCAATGACCGCCGGGGAGAGACGTCACCCGGAGATAATTAACGGAAGCAGGAGAAAGAGAATTTCAATGGGCAGCGGCACAAGAGTAAGCGATGTGAACAGGCTGCTGCGTGAATTCAGATCAATGAAACAAATGATGAAGCGGATGAAACCGGGAAAAGGAATAGGAATACCCGGAATGTTCCGCTGATATGGAGGTTAAGCTTGGTAATAATCCGTCTTAAAAGAATG